>CAYSON010000188.1:0-4497 GCA_964432635.1 uncultured Desulfopila sp. | reverse complement strand
GCCAGGGCCAGGGGGCCCGGCGCCTCATGCAGCAGCAGGGCCACCCAGACGGGGGCGGTGGCCAAGTATGCCGCCTCCGGCAAGAAGGCCTCTAAAAAGGATCTGGCCCGGATGATCATGACCTACGGTCACGCCTATGTTGCCTCGGTATCCATGGGTGCCAGCAAGCAGCAGATGCTCAAGGCGATGATCGAGGCCGAGAACCATCCGGGTCCGTCACTGATTATCTGCTATGCCCCCTGTATCGCCCACGGTATCAAGGCGGGAATGGGCAAGACCCAGGACGAGGCCAAGTTGGCGGTGGAAAGCGGTTTCTGGCCGATGTTCCGCTTCAACCCTGCCCTCAAAGACGAAGGGAAGAATCCCTTCACTCTCGATTCGAAGCAGCCGGACGGCTCCTTGCAGAAGTTTCTCTCCAGTGAGGTCCGTTTCTCCTCACTGGAACGGAGCAACCCCGAGGAGTCCAAGCGCCTTCGCGCCAAGATTGAGCAGGAGATTAACGATCGCTACAACCTCTTGAAGACCATGGCCGACCATGGCGTAGGCGTATAACACTACTTACTGCCAGGGGGAGTAGCTCCCCCTGGCAGTTGTCGTGTCGGACAACCGCAGAAAGACGCGGTAGGGAAGAGGGAGTCAAAAGAAGCGATGGCCGACATGACTATGTCGACTCAGGGTCTTGTCAGTCAATCGCAATAATGGCGATATAGGTGGAAAAATATCGCTTTTCTTTATCGGTGAGGGGAGAGAAATGATCTTCGAAGGCATTAAGCTGATGGTTATCGGCATGACTACGGTCATGGTATTTTTATTGTTGATGGTCTATATCATCAACTATGTTGCCTATTTGACCAGGGGTGTCGCCGCACGAGAGCTTGAGCGTATTCGTCGCGACCGCGAACTGCTTGCCGCCAGCCGCAAGAAGGCGCAGGGGGCGGCCATCGACAGCCATCAGGACGATGATATCGCGGTTATCGGAGCCGCCGTCGCCGCCTTTGAAGGCGAGCGCTTTACCAGAGGCGCTTAGCGGTCCTGGCAGCGACATTTTCCGTAATAAACATATCTTTGCCGCAGTGCGGTAATCTTACGATCCCACAACACAAGGAAGGAGAGCAACGGTGAGCAAAAAAGTTATTCAGTTTATGGACACGTCTTTTCGTGACGGTTTTCAATCCGTGTTTGGCGCCAGTGTATTGACCGATGACTTTATGCCCGCCGTCAAGGCCAGTGTCGATGCCGGCATCACCAATATCGAGGCCGGCGGCGGCGCCCGTTTCCAGAGCCTCTTTTTCTATTGCGGCGAGTCGGCCTTCGACATGATGGACCGCTTCCGCCGTGAGGTTGGTCCTGGTGTCGCTCTGCAGACCCTGGCACGCGGTATCAACGTTGTCGCCCTCAGCCAGTGCCCGCGCGACATCATCGACCTTCATGCCAAGATGTTCAAAAAGCACGGCATGACCACCATCCGCAACTTCGATGCCTTAAACGACGTGCGCAACCTTGAGTACTCCGGAGAGCGCATCGCCGCCCATGGCCTCAACCATCAGGTGGTAGTGTCGATGATGGAGTTGCCGCCCGGCTGCAGCGGCGCCCACACCCCGGAATTCTACATCGATCGGCTCAAGCAGATTCTCGATGCCAAGATTCCCTTCCACTCCATCTGCTTCAAGGATGCCTCCGGCTCCTCCAACCCGCGCAAGGTCTATGAAACCCTCAAAGGGGCGCGGAAGATGGTGCCCGAGGGAACCATCCTCTGGTTCCACACCCATGATACCGCCGGCCTTGGCATCTCCCAGAACATGGCGGCCATCGAGGGCGGTGCCGACGGTGTTGACCTGGCCAAGTCGCCGGTCTCCGGCGGCACCTGTCAACCCGATATCCTCTCGATGATGCATGCCCTGAAGGGCACCGACTACACCCTCGACCTCGACTACGAGAAGGTGCTCAAGGCCATGGACGCCTTCGAGGAGGCGATGAAGGACTACTTCTTCCCGCCCGAGGCCAAGATGGTCTCGCCGCTGGTGACCCTGTCGCCGATGCCCGGCGGGGCACTGACCGCCAACACCATGATGATGCGCGACACCGGCACCCTGCACCACTTTCCGGCGGTGATCAAGGAGATGTCGGAGGTGGTGGCCCGTGGCGGTTTTGGCACCTCGGTGACCCCGGTCTCACAGTTCTACTTCCAGCAGGCCTACCTCAACGTCACCCAGGGCAAGTGGAAGAAGATCAATCCCCAGTACGGCAACATGGTCCTCGGCTACTTCGGCCGCACCCCGGTGCCGCCCGATCCGGAAATCGTCAAGATCGCCAGCGAGCAGCTCGGCAAACCGGTGTTCACCGACAACCCCCTCGACATCCTTGAGCCGGGCATTCCCAAGGCCACCAAGATCCTCCAGGACAACAACCTGCCGGTCAACGACGAGAACATATTCATCATTGCCAGCTGCGAGCAGAAAGGCCTCGACTTCCTCCAGGGCAAGGCGACCACCAATATCCGTAAGATCAGCGACAAACCGGCCGAGAAAAAAGTGGCCGAGAAGAAGGGTGATGCTCCGGCTGCGGCCCCGGGCCCGATGGGACCGCGCAGCTATACCATCACCGTCAACAACCGTCCCTACAATGTCGTCGTCGCCGAAGGCGGTGCCCTCCAGGCCACTCCGGCTGCGGCCGCTGCGCCGGCTCCGGCAAAGGCCGAGGCCGGTGGGCCGACCACCAGCGTCGAGGCCCCGACCCCCGGCAATATCCTCAAGGTTCTGGTCGATGTCGGCACCATCGTTGCTAAAGACCAGGCGCTGGTGGTTATGGAGGCGATGAAAATGGAGTCGGAGGTCAAGGCGCCCTGCGCCGGCAAGATCCTCGAGGTCCATGTCTCCAACGGTGAGACGGTGCAGGCCTCCGATCTGCTCTTTACCATCGGATAACGCGGCATGATCATGGGCCCCCGCCTCTGTCGGCGGGGGCCTCCTCTTTGCACCACTTAGGGACGCATTATGAAAACAAGATTGCTCACCGTGCTGTTGCCGCTCGTTGGCCTGCTTTTCGCCTCATGGACGGCGCGGGCGGCGGATACCACCATTGAGATCGTAGCGCCGGACGCCGGCAAGATCATCCGGGTTTTGGCGCAAAAGGACGGATACGTCTATAGCGGCGACGAAATCGCCTCCTTGAAAAGAGACGACAGTTCGGTCGTCGTCATCCGTGCCGGCGACGCCGGTAAGGTGACGTCGATCAACGTGGTCGCCTATCAGGTCGTGAAAAAGGGTGAGGTTCTCGGTAGCCTGGCGACCTCGCCCATCGTTGTCGACGTGCCCAAGAAAGAAGAAAGCCATAAGCTGCCGCCCATGGCCGAGCTGTTTACCAGCCTCGCCAAGACCACCGGTATCTATGGGCTCTACGAGGCGCAAACCACCCAGGATTGGACGGTGGGCATCGGCCGGGTGTTGATGATGTCGGTGGGCTTTCTTCTCCTTTATCTCGGTGTCTTCAGGGGTTTTGAGCCCTTATTGCTCATTCCCATCGGCTACGGGGCCGTCCTTGCCAACATCCCGCTCGCCGGCATCTCCGATCCGGGCGGCATCCTCCAATATATCTACGATGTCGGCATTAACACCGGCGTCTTCCCGCTGCTCATCTTTATGGGCGTCGGGGCTTTGACCGACTTCGGGCCGATGCTCGCCAACCCGCGCACCATCCTGCTCGGCGGCGCGGCGCAGCTCGGTATCTTCACCACCCTGATCGGCGCCTTGTGGCTGGCCGATTTCGTGCCGGGCATCAACTTCGATATCCGCGACGCCGCCTCAATCGGTATCATCGGCGGCGCCGACGGGCCAACCGCCATTTTTCTGGCGTCGAGACTGTCGCCGCGGCTGCTCGGTTCGATCGCCATCGCCGCCTATTCGTATATGGCCCTGGTGCCGTTGATTCAGCCGCCGATCATGCGCTGGCTGACCACCGAGGAGGAGCGCAAGATCAAGATG
Source organism: uncultured Desulfopila sp. (assembly GCA_964432635.1). GTDB lineage: Bacteria > Desulfobacterota > Desulfobulbia > Desulfobulbales > Desulfocapsaceae > Desulforhopalus_A. The sequence goes on along the minus strand of CAYSON010000188.1, from coordinate 517 downwards.
GTGCAGTTGCGTCACGTCTCCAAGGTGGAGAAAATTCTCTTTCCCTTGATTACGGTGATCATCTGCACCCTGCTGTTGCCCTCGGCGGCACCGTTGATCGGCATGTTCATGCTCGGCAACTTCGCCATGGAATGCGGGGTGGTCGATCGTCTCTCCGACACCATGAAGAACTCCCTGATGTATACCACCATCATCTTCCTTGGTCTGGCGGTGGGCAGCAAGCTCTCCGCCGACAAGTTTCTCAACGTCGAGACCCTGGGTATTCTCGTCCTGGGGGCACTCGCCTTCGGGGTCGGCACCGCCGGCGGGATCCTTTTGGCGAAACTAATGAACAAGATGAACCCGAACAACCCGATCAACCCGCTGATCGGTGCCGCCGGCGTCTCGGCGGTGCCGATGGCCGCCCGGGTGGTCAACAAGGTTGGCCTCGAGGCCAACCCGCAGAACCACCTGCTCATGCACGCCATGGGCCCCAACGTCGCCGGGGTCATCGGCTCGGCGGTGGCGGCCGGTGTGT
>CAYSON010000187.1:0-6950 GCA_964432635.1 uncultured Desulfopila sp. | reverse complement strand
GCCTCTCAGCCCTTCCATCTTCCTCTAGCTGTCGGATTACTTGACCCACACAACGGCATGGATCTGCTCAAGGACCAAGAGGAGGGGACGGCCATCCTTGAACTCAAGGAGCCGCAACAGACATTCACCTTTCATGGCATACGCAAAGCACCAGTGCTCTCCTTCCTGCGCGATTTTTCGGCTCCGGTGAGAGTTGCGCCTTTTCAGAATCGCTCCGAGTTGGCCTTTCTCATGGCCCACGACAGCAATCTCTACAATCGGTGGAACGCCTCGGCGCTCCTGGCGCAGGAGATCATCCTGGAAACGGCGCAACGATGGTCACGGCATGACAAGATGGAGCTTGACCCCTGTTTTCAGGAAGCCATCGCCGGAAGCTTGTGCGGTGATATTGAGGATGCGGCTCTTCTCGCCCTCTCTTTGACGCTTCCGGCGGAAACCACCTTGGCCCAAGAAATGGCAATAATCGATCCCGAGGCTCTGCACCACGCTCGTCAATGGGTCAAGGGAAGGTTGGCCCAAGATAATCTGTCCGCCTTTGTTCACCTACACCAAAGCAATCAGGAAGAGGGGAGTTATAGCATCTCTGCACGCGCCATGGGACGGCGCAGCCTGAAAAATGTCGCTCTTTCCTACCTCATGGCCATCGAGCCTCTGCCGGAGATGCATCTCGAACTCTGCCTGAGCCAATATCGCCAAGCCAGCAATATGACCGACTGTATCGCCGCTCTTGCCAGCGTGATTAACCTCGACAATCCCATCCGTCAGGAAATCCTTGATGACTTCTACGACAGGTGGAGTGGCGACCCCTTGGTGCTCGACAAGTGGTTTGCCTTGCAGGCACTATCGAACTTGCCGGAAACTCTGGGCAGGGTCAAAGAGCTGCTGGACCATGGGGCATTTTCCATGGAAAATCCCAACAAGGTCCGCTCGCTGGTTGGGGCTTTTTGCGCCAACAACCATTTCCGTTTTCATGATGCCAGTGGCAGCGGGTATGTCTTTCTTGGTGACCGCATCATTGAGTTAAACGCCATCAATCCGCAGATTGCCGCCCGCATGGTGGCTCCATTGATCAACTGGAAGCGTTACGATGAACATCGGCAAAACCTGATGCGGCAGCGGTTGCAACGAATCGCCGCAACGCCCGATTTATCGCGGGATGTATTTGAAATAGTAGAAAAATGTAGATAATAGAGGCTGTCAACGATTTTGCTTGTGACAAAAGAGGCAACGATAGGGTGGGGGATGGGTTGCCGACAGAGGGGCTACCTTATCCTGGCCATGGCAGTCGAGACAAAAGCTCTCTGCCTGCTTTCTGTTGCTGATTTTCTGAAAGGGGCGATGCGTCTCGTCGAGAGGAAGAGGGGCGGTGCTTTCTTGGGGAGCCAGCCACAAGAAAAGTACAATAAGGAGGCTCAGCAACACAAAAGCGCTGTTGAGGAGCCACAGGGGAAGAGGGAGCTTGCTCATTATTTGCCGCCGTCAGCTGATCAATGCGCCATTTCAATGGCATCAAAACTCATGCACCCCGTTCTCAAGGCCAGGGTCGCCAGCTCACCGAAGAAGGCCGCCAGACGGGGACTGCGGTTGAGTACTGCCAGAATGCGGCGGTGTCTGCCATGGTTGCGAATAAGCCGTAATAATCGTTCATTTCCGCTCAATTTCCCGGCAAGTATGTCAGCCACCGCCTCACCCGAGACGATGGCTGAGTAGATACCCTCACCGGTCAAGCCAGAAGCCAGTCCGGCGGCGTCGCCGACGAGAAAGGTGTTGCCGAATTGGTGGCCGCGGTAATCGAAGTTGATCACCTCCGCTGAGGCGCGGTGATGATGCAAGGGATGATTATTGGCCTCGCCCCAGGCAAGAAGGTTGGTCTTAAGACTCCTCGCAGACATTTGCCGGGCATCGACATAGGCCCCGATGGAGGCGCTTTGTCGGTGGGGAAAGATCCACGCATAACCGCTAGCAAACCGCAACGGATCGAGATGCCACTGCATTTCCGGGTATTCACCGGGGAGCTGATAAGTGATGCCGATTCCCGTTGCTTGGACACCGACTCCCAGGGACCTGCGCACCAGGGAGGAAGAGCCATCGGCGCCGACCAAAAAGGTACTGTTTAGACGCTCCCGTTGACCAGTCTTGGTCAGCTCGCTGGTTATGAAATCTCCGTTGATAGATACGAGTCGACACCCCAGTCGCAGTTCGGCTCCGGCAGCGCATGCCTTGGTCGCCATGTGTTGACCGAGGTTGCGCCGGTCGACGGTGGCGATGATCGGAGTGGCTGCGGTAATGGTGGCGCGTTGCAGCCGGGTGCGAAGATGCTGCACCGAAAAACGTCTCTCAGCAAGATCAACCGGCACCGTTTGCATCAAGCCGTTCCAGGTGATTCCTCCGGCACAGACCTTGGCACCGACCTGCTCCCTGCGCTCCACAACCAAGGTTTTCAGGCCGGCTGTGGCTGCAGCCGCAGCGCAGGCAAGGCCGCCCGGACCGGCGCCGACAATGATCACGTCATACTTCATGGGGTGGGACTCTCAGGCGTCGTGAACATAAAAAAACCTGCGTGATCCGATTTCTCGTTCACGCAGGCGATACCTCTTTAGTGGCAATGGGTCTTACCCTTCGCTCAACACCGCTTTCAGGTATTCCTTGTTCATCCTGGCAATATTGCGGATGGAAATGCCTTTAGGGCAAACCGCCTCACACTCGCGAGCGTTGGTGCAGTTGCCGAATCCCTCGATGTCCATTTGCGCCACCATGGACATCGCGCGCTGTTTTCTCTCCACCTGCCCCTGGGGCAAGAGGGCGAGTTGCGAGATTTTGGCGCTGGTGAAGAGCATCGCCGCACCATTGGGGCAACTGGCGACGCAGGCACCACAGCCAATGCAGGCGGCAGCATCCATGGCCAGTTCAGCCTGCTGCGAGGCGATTGGCAGACTGTTGGCATCGGGAGTTCCACCGGTATTGACCGACACATAACCGCCTGCTTGAATAATTCGATCCAAGGAGGAGCGGTCGACGAGGAGGTCCTTTCGAACGGGAAAAGCACGGGAGCGAAAGGGTTCGATGACCAAGGTGTCGCCATTTTTGAAGTGGCGCATATGCAGTTGGCAGAGAGTTACCTCTTTTTCCGGTCCGTGGGCGACACCATCGACAACCGCACCGCACATGCCGCAGATGCCCTCGCGGCAATCATGGTCGAAGGCCACCGGATCCTTGCCTTCCATGGTCAGCTTTTCATTCAACACATCGAGCATTTCAAGAAATGACATATCCGTATGGATGGTGTCCAGGGAGTAGGTCTCCAAACCGCCCAATGCATCGCTGTTGGCTTGTCGCCAGATTTTCAGCGTCAGGTTAATGCTGCTCATATCCTTTCTACCTTTATGGTTGGTGTGTGATCTAGCGGTGACAACCTACCTCTGGCTATTTATAGCTGCGCTGGGATGGGGTCACATATTCAAATACAAGGGGTTCCTTGTGCATGAGCGGCTCCTCTCCCTCGCCGCGATGTTCCCACACCGAGACATGGGAGTAGTTGGCATCATCGCGTTTCGCTTCGCTTTCCTCAGTCTGGCTTTCCTCGCGAAGATGACAGCCACAGGATTCCTCGCGGGCCAGGGCATCAAGGATCATGATTTCACCGAACTCGAGGAAGTCGGCAACCCGTCCGGCCCGTTCCAGGCTCTGGTTGATCTCCTTAGTAGACCCCGGCAGATAGACCCTATTCCAAAATTTCTCTTTGATTTTCGGCAGTTCTTGGAGGGCGGCCTCCAACGCTTGACGGTTCCTGGCCATACCACAGTTATCCCACATCAGTCGTCCCAATTCCTTGTGGATCTCGTCGACAGTGCATTTGCCGGCGGCTCCCCCGACGCTGTTGCGCAGGATGCGGGCAATGCGATCCTCAACCCACCGGCGCGAATCGATAAAGCTGGCATCATGCTCGCTAACTTTCGCGAAGGTGGTGGTTCCAAAGTAATGGGCCACCGAAGTGGCAATAACAAAATAACCATCCGCCAACCCCTGCATCAGGGCACTGGCGCCGAGTCGATTGGCGCCATGGTCGCTGAAGTTACATTCCCCAATGGCGAACAGCCCGGGAATGCTCGTCATCAGGTCGTAATCAACCCAGAGTCCACCCATGGTGTAATGGACGGCCGGGTAGATCATCATTGGCTCGACCATTGGATCGCTATCGGTAATCTTTTCATACATCTGAAATAGATTGCCGTATTTTTTCCAGATCGTCTCCCTGCCGTCTCGTCTGATGGCGTCAGCAAAATCGAGATACACCGCCAGGCCGGTGGCGCCGACACCTTTTCCCTGATCGCACTGTTCCTTGGCATTGCGGGAAGCGACATCGCGTGGCACCAGATTTCCGAAACTCGGGTATTTGCTTTCGAGGTAATAGTCGCGCTCGCCTTCGGGGATATCGGCTGGTTTGCGCGTATCGCCCTTGATCTTGGGTACCCAGACCCGACCGTCATTGCGAAGGCTCTCACTCATCAGGGTCAGCTTGGACTGGTAGTCACCATGGACCGGAATGCAGGTGGGATGAATTTGCACGAATGAGGGGTTGGCAAAGCCGGCGCCTCGTTTATGGGCACGCCAGGCGGCGGTAACATTGGAGGCCATGGCGTTGGTGGAGAGGAAATAGACGTTGCCGTAACCACCGGTGGCGAGAATGACCGCATCGGCAGAGTAACTCTCAATCTCGCCCGTCATAACGTTGCGAACCGTGATGCCGCGGGCACGGCCGTCGACCACCACCACATCCATCATCTCCCTCCGGGCGTACACCTTTACCCGTCCGTTGCGGATCTGCCGCGACAGCGCTCCATAAGCACCAAGCAGCAGTTGTTGCCCGGTTTGGCCGCGAGCGTAGAAGGTTCGTGAAACCTGAGCCCCGCCGAAGGAGCGGTTGGCCAGGGTCCCGCCGTATTCGCGGGCAAAGGGCACTCCCTGGGCGACACACTGATCGATGATTTGATTACTGACCTCGGCCAAACGGTAAACATTGGCCTCGCGGGCACGAAAGTCGCCGCCCTTGATGGTGTCGTAGAAGAGACGATACACCGAGTCGCCGTCGTTCTGATAATTCTTGGCGGCGTTGATTCCGCCTTGAGCGGCAATGGAGTGGGCGCGGCGCGGACTATCTTGGATGCAGAAAGTCTTGACCTGGTAGCCCTGTTCGGCCAGGGTAGCCGAAGCCGAAGCTCCAGCCAAGCCGGTACCAACCACGATCACGCTGAACTTTCTTCTATTGGCAGGATTGACCAGTTTGTTGGAAAATCGATGGTTGCTCCACTTCTTTTCCAGTGGGCCGGAGGGGACGCGAGAAATGAGTTCCATAGGGCAGGGCCTTGTCGTGTATCGTTGTTGATTGATGAACTATCTACCTACCTGCGCAGGTGGTTGGCGGTCCATGTCGGGCAATCAATAATTTGCCCCGAGGCCGGTCATGAAATAGAACGCGATGCCGGCGAAGATTGCAAAAAACAAAAGGGGAAAGACGAGTGTCAGCCGAGCGATCAGCTCATTGTAACGAGGGTGATTAAAGCCGAAGGTTTGCAACATGCTCCAGAAACCATGGCTGAGATGGAGAAACAAGGCGGCAAAAGCGATGATGTAGAAAAGGGCGTAGAAAAAGTTGCCGAGCAGTTCTTTGACCGTCACTGAAATGGGCACGGTTTTGGGGGAAAAGGTAAAGCCAAAGATGTGGATGACCACAAAGAGCAGGATAAAGAGGCCGGAGTACGGCATAGTCTGCGAAGCCAATGAATTCTTGACAACACGGGTACAAACAGCGTATCTGGATGTGCTCACCGCCCGGTTCTCGTTGAAGAGGTAGAGGCCGACAACGATGTGCATCAGAAAGATAGCGAGCAAACACAGGCTAAACACCAGCACGATCAGCGGATGGCTATGCAGCTCGTCGGCATAGCTTTGAAACACCTTGCTGCTCATAAAGATGGTGGCGTTGCCGGCAGCATGAGTGCAGAGAAAAAGAAAGAGCAGCAGCCCGGAGGACGCCATGATGAGTTTCTTGCCGATGGAGGAGGTGAGAAATCTGACAAACCACATAAGCGCACCTTGGGGAAGAAATTATGAATGGGCAGGCAAAACCTCTTCGGGATATTATAAAAAAAATACAAAAAGGAAAGGAGAATTTACTACTTCCCCGACCAGCTCGAGGCAGATGGTGCCTCCCCTTATACTTTTTAATGAATATAAACATACTATTTCGGACCAGCAACAGTGGCAACAGGGCCATCAATAATATTTGATCTCGACGGCACTCTCCTTGATACCCTGGGTGACATCGCTGATACCGCAAACTCCGTCCTTGATCATTTTGGTTTTCCACAACACTCGCTTGACGCCTATCGCCACTTTGTCGGCGATGGTGCGAAGGTGTTGATGCAGCGTAGCCTCCCAGTCACAGGTGACGAGGCGCTGCTTGGCGAGAGCTGTCGCCTTTTTCTCGAATTTTACCAAGAGCGTTGGCATCTCCATTGCCGTCCCTACCAAGGAATCGTCGAAATGCTCAACAACCTCGAAGCCTGCAGCGCGAAAATGGCGGTCTTGTCCAACAAACCCCACCAATTCACCGTTCAGTTCATCGAGCGTTTTTTCCCCAGCAACGATTTTTCCCTGATATTTGGGCAACGCCCAGGAATAGCGAGAAAACCCGATCCTGCTGTAGCCTTGATGATCGCCAGCCATTTCCAGGTCCCTCCGCAAACAGTCTATTTCGTTGGGGATACACCCATCGATATCCGCACCGGCAAAGCGGCAGCGATGAAGACCGTTGCTGTTACCTGGGGCTTTCGTCCGGCGCTCGAGTTAGAGATGGAATGCCCCGATCTGCTCATCAATCATCCTTGCCAACTAGAACGACATGTCATTTCTTCCGAGTGAGTTGCACACCATCAGCCAATATGCGGCGC
>CAYSON010000186.1:0-6958 GCA_964432635.1 uncultured Desulfopila sp. | reverse complement strand
ACCGCGGCCATCTCCGACCCCCTTACCCTTGAAGCCTTCGAGACTCGGGAGGATGCGATAATGGCCGGCTTTACTGCAGCCGGCTTGAGCGGTGGCCTCTACGTCTTCAACGGCGACACCAACGAAGGTGGCGGCGACGAAAAAATCGAACATTTCGGTGCTCATCTTGGCTACAGCCTGGAAAATGACCATTTCAAAATCAACTCGCAGCTCGGTTACCTGAGCAGCATCGTCGACTCCGACACCCTCGGTGAGGAACTCGACCTCGAGGCCGACTACGTCGGCTTGGTTTTAAGGTCGAGTATCGACATGACAAGGATTACGATGTTGCCGACGGCGGCACAGGCGAGGAGGCCGACGCGGTGGTGGCGCAGCTTTCCTACGAATTTTCCTTCCCCAAATAATTACCGAGAATTGCTATCCGTCGCTCTCTTCTCTTCATCGGTCATGCGAGTCTTTGTCGGCATGACCGATGGCCCTGCACGGCTTCTCCATCAGTATCTCCAGCTCAACATGGGCGAAAAGGCCCTCGCCTATGCTGTAGGGCTGAGCGCCAGGGCGCAGCTGGGTGGAAGTGGATAGTTGATGGCAAGAGGGGAACCGGGGACCAAGCAAGACCTGTGGTATTGCCTTGCACATGACCATGGTGCTGACTATAGTTGCGATATAACTTCTACGGGATGGAGGAAATATGCAGACAGTCAACGCCTCGGTTTTCAAAGCCAAATGCTTGCACTATATGGATTTGGTGAACGAGACCGGAGAAGAAATCATCATCACCAAAAACGGCAAACCAGTATCCATCCTCAGGCCCTACCGCACCGTCCCGAAAACCCTTTTTGGTCTGCACAAAGGCGTTGTAGAGAGCAAGGACGACTTGATCACTCCGCTCGATCTTTCATGGGATGCTGAATAATGCTGCTCCTCGACACCCATGTGCTCGTCTGGCTGGATGAAGGTAATCCGCGTTTGGGATCAGCCGCTCTTATGGCAATCAATGAGGCCCTAGCCGCTGGGCAATTGGCTGTGGCAACCATCAGTTTCTGGGAGGTTGCCATGCTGATGGAAAAGCGTCGTTTGATGATGAGAACCGATATTGAAGTATGGCGATCCGATCTCCTGCAATCCGGCTTGCAAGAGCTGCCTTTGCGAAGCGAAACAGCCATCCGTGCCGCCCAACTCCGCTCCTTCCATGGCGATCCTGCCGACGGGATGATTGTCGCGACCGCCATGGAAAATGGCGCAACCTTGATAACCGCGGATGCGAAAATCCTCGCATGGGAACCCCTTCAGCAAAAGATGGATGCCCGCATTTGACTGCTGCCAAGCAATCCACTCAATGGACCACCCAACGCCGTTAAGATTTTCGGCCTTGCCCTAGAAAACCACCGCCGCAGCCTACTGCTCCCTATCGTGATGCCAGGAGGAGCGCTGCAGATCTCCTGTGCACAGCGACGACGGCCGTGCTATCATGCCATGAATAATGTCCGCCCATGAGGCCCCTCCCCGGGGGCTCTCCGCCAAGGAGTGCGCTATGCCCTACTCTCTCGCCACCTCCCTCCTCCTCGTGCTGACCCTTGTCAACCTTGATGTCGCCCGGGCCTGTACCCTGTGGACGGCCGTCGGCGCCGATGAACACTCCCCTACAGCCATTTTTCTCGCCAAGAACCGGGATTGGCAGCCCAACCACAGCCAAGCCCTGCGGCTGGTGAAAGCGACCAAGGGCCATGACTATCTCGGCCTTTTTGCCATCGACGGGGAAGAACCGGGCCTCAAGGCGGGAATCAACCGGCAGGGCTTGGCGATCGTCAGTGCCAGCGCCAGCAGCATCCCCCGGCAGACGCGGCGGCAGGCCCCAGGGGAAAAGGGGCTGCTGCGTCGGCTGCTTTCCTCTTGCGCCTCGGTGGACGAACTCAGCCACGCCCGCCATCTTTTCGCCAAGGCACGCCCGATGTTTCTCCTCGCCGCCGACCCCCACCGGGCCCTGGTGGTGGAAATCGGACAAAACGGCGAATACCGCCTGGACACGCCGCCGGGGGAGTTCTTTGCCCATACCAACCATTTCCTCCATCCGGAGCTGGCCGGCAACAACAACAAGATCGGGGCAAGCAGCAGACAACGGCTGACGACAATCAACAGCCTGTTGGACACGGCACCCCGCCCCATGTCTCTTGCCGAATTCATCGCCATGAGCGAGGACCAGAGCCATGGCCCAAACAACAGCATCCTCAGGACAGGGTCGCCTACCGATGGAGAGCGGACGCTGGCCACCTGGATTGTTACCCTTCCCGATCACGGTGCCCCCACCCTGTATGTTAAGCTGCGCAACCCAGGCGAAGAGGAAAGAGCCGCTACCCTCCGCCTTGATCACGCCTTTTGGGAAACCGCTACCATTTCAGACATTGACAGCGGCTCCGGGATTGCCGTAACACACTGAAAACTCATCGCCGGGCGCCACCCGTTTGAGGTATGGGGGACACGGGCGCAGTGAATTTTTTTATATAATCTCAAGGAATAACGATGATCGAGCAGAAACTGCGAATTTTCGACGGCCATAACGACTCGCTGATGGTACTCCATGGTACCGAGCGATCTTTTCTGGAGCGAAGTGACACCGGCCATTTCGACCTGGTGCGGGCGGTGGAGGGCAACTTCGCCGGCGGCCTCTTTGCCATCTTCGTCCCGCCGCCCGGGAAAACTCCCCAGGACGGGGTCTTCAGCACCACCCTGCCGAGTAAGGGCGGCTCAGAGGTCGAGGAAATCCCCGGCTATTATGCCCAATGGCTCACCGACAATTGTCTTGCCAAATACCGGAGGCTGGAAGAAGCGGCCGGCGGCCGTATACGCCTGGTTACCAGCTACGAGCAGCTGGTCCGTCAATTTGACGAGGATGTCATCTCGGTGGTGCTGCACTTTGAGGGTGCAGAGGCCATTAACCCCGATCTTTCCAACCTCGAACACTATTACGCGCAAGGCCTGCGCTCCCTCGGCCTGGTGTGGAGCCGCCCCAACGCCTTCGGCCACGGGGTCGACTTTGCCTTCCCCGGCAGTCCGGACACCGGCCCTGGGCTGACAACGGCCGGATTTGCGCTGGTTCGCGCCTGCAACCAGCTGGGCATTGCCATCGACCTTTCCCACCTCAACGAACAGGGTTTTTGGGACGTAGCCAAGACCTCGACAGCCCCGCTCATCGCCAGCCATTCTTGTATGCACCGCCTCTGCCCCACCTCGCGCAACCTCACCGATCGCCAACTGGCAGCGATCAAGGAATCGAATGGGATAGTCGGCATCAATTTCGCCCCGGCCTTCCTCCGCGCCGACGGCAAGCTCTCCGCCGACACGCCGATAGCCGAGATCATCCGCCACCTGTGCTACGGCATCAAGCAAATGGGCATCAATCATGTCGCCCTTGGCTCCGATTTTGATGGGGTGCTGCTGCCAAAAGAGATCGGCAGCGTCGCCGGCTTTCCGAGGATTGTTGAGCTCCTCGCCGAACAGGGGTTTGACCGCGAGTCGCTTATGAAGATCGCCTATGGCAACTGGTTGCGGGTGCTGGGGGAGTGCTGGAAAAAGAACTAACAGGGCGATGAAAGAATCTCGTTCTTAGCGCATCAGCAAAAGGCTCAGCGCCATCATCACCATGCCGCCGACCAATCCAAAGAGGCTGTCATGGCCCTGGCCGTAGGCGCGACTGGTGGGAAGGAGTTCGTCGAGGCTGATATAGACCATGATCCCGGCTACCCCGCCGAAAAGGATGCCCATGAGCTGCGGCGGCAACACCCCATCGGGGCCGCCGGCGAAGAGAAGGATGGCCAGATAGGCCATCCCGGCCCCCACCGGCTCGGCCAAACCGCTGGCAAAAGAGTAGAGAAAGGCGGTGCGCCGCTTGCCGGTGGCATAGTAGATGGGTACGGAAACACTGATACCCTCGGGGATATTGTGCAGAGCGATGGCGATGGCAATGGCGATGCCCAGGCTGGGGTCTTCCAGGGCGGCGAGAAAGGTGGCCAAACCTTCCGGGAAGTTGTGGATGCCGATGGCGAGAGCGGTGAACAGGCCCATGCGCAGCAGCTTTTTCCTGTCCCGCAGCGGTGCTTGCGCCGGATTTTTCTTCTCCTGATGCGGTTGGTTGTCCTGCCACAGCGGCACCCCCTGGTCGTGCAGCTGATCGGTCTCGGCCTCGTCATGGATCTCGTGGGGGTTGGACTCGCCGGGGATGAGGTTGTCGATCAGCCCGATGAGCAGCATGCCCCCGAAAAACGAGGCGACATTGACCCAGTGGCCGAGTGGATCGCCGTAATGTGCCACCAGGGAGACCTGGCCTTTGAAGAAGATCTCGACAAAGGAGACGTAGAGCATCACCCCGGCGGAAAATCCGGTGGCGACCGAGAGAAAGCGGTAATTGGAGCGCTTGGCGGCAAAGGCGATGATGCTGCCAACGCCGGTGGCCAAGCCGGCAAAGGCGGTCAATCCTAAGGCAAACCAGACATCGCTCATTTCCCTGCTTCTCCTTGCCTATACAGTAAACAACCCATTGCGCCTTTCCTTGTATTTGTCCGATTCCCCTGAGCTTGTCCAGGATTATTTGTCTGGCGTTGCCAGGGCCAAGAAGGCAATTAGCCCCTTTTGCTGTTGGTGGTTCAGAGGAGATCCGGTAGTATGGCGGGCGGGAAAGTTTCTTGAGTTGAAGAGAGTACGTGGGAGGAATATTGCCGTGTGGGAAGTTTTACCCCAATATCCGCTGGCCTTCTGGCTGAGCGCCCTGGCCTCGGTGTTGCTCATCGGTATCTCCAAAGCCGGTTTCGGCGCCGGTATCGGCGTCATCGCCACGCCGCTGATGGCCCTGACCATCCCCACCGCCGAGGCCGCCGCCCTGCTCCTGCCCCTCTTGATTCTCTCCGATTTCATGGCCATTCGCCAGTATCGCTCACGCTTCGACAAACGCAACCTCCTCATCCTTCTCCCCGGAGCCATGGTCGGCATCGTCATCGGCTGGTTCTTCTTCGGCTATTTCCGCGGCAACGAGCATATCCTCAAGATCGGCATCGGCATGCTCGCCCTGGCCTTTGTCCTTTTCCAGCTACTCCACGCCCGCTTGGTCGGTGTACTCAAGACGCGTAAACCGCCGGCGGCGGAGGGTGTCTTCTGGGGCATCGTTTCCGGCTTCACCTCGACACTGGCCCATGTCGGCAGCCCCCCGGCCATGGTCTATCTGCTGCCGCAGAACCTGCCGCGCGATATCTACGTCGGCACCACCATCTACTTCTTCACTGTCACCAACCTGGTCAAACTGATACCCTACGCCGAGCTTGGCCTGTTGCGCGTCGGCAACCTCTACACCATCGCCCTGCTCCTCCCGGTGGCCTATGTCGGCGTGCGACTCGGCTACTTTCTCAACCGCAAGTGCAGCGACAAGTGGTTCAATCGCCTCGTCTACGGCCTCCTCACCCTCACCGGCCTGCAGCTGGTTAGCGGCATTGATCTCTTGGCGCTACTCAAGTAGCCACCGCCATCAAAAGTTTTCGGCACGCTTGATCGATACGGTCAACTCCTTGATCTCCTTCTCGTCGAGGGTCTCCTGGTCCAGCAAGATTTTACTGCAGCCGCGAATCAGCTCCTTATTGGCCTCAAGTACCACCAAGGTCCTGGTAAAGACCCCGTCGATAATGCTCTTCACCGAGGCATCGATCCTCTCGGCGGTATGGTCGCTGATGGCATACTTGCCGCCGCCGAGCTGGCCGAGGTGGTTGGGTCGCTGGTCTTCGTGCACCACGTGGCCGATGTGCGGGTCCATGCCGTAACGGGTAACCATGGAGCGAGCGATGTCGGTGACTCGCGACAGATCGTCGGAGGCGCCGGTGGAGAGGTGGTCGAAGAAGAGTTTTTCCGCCACCCGCCCGCCGAGCAGCACGGCGATCTTGCTCTCCAGCTCTTCGCGGGTCATGAGAAAGCGGTCTTCGGTGGGCCGCTGCAGGGTGTAGCCAAGGGCACCGATGCCGCGGGGAATGATGGAGATCTTCTGCACCGGATCGCAGCCCGGCAGTGCCAGGGCGGTGATGGCGTGGCCAAGCTCGTGGATGGCGACGATTTCCCGCTCGCGAGGATTAAGTAAACGGTTGCGCTTCTCCAAACCGGCGATGATACGTTCGAAGGCCTGGGTGAAATCGTTCATGGTGATCGTCTCGCCCTTGCGGCGGGTGGCAAGCAGGGCCGCCTCGTTGACCAGGTTGGCGAGATCGGCCCCGGAAAAGCCGGTGGTCAGTTCGGCGATCTTCTCCACCTCGACATCGACGCTCACCTCCACCTTTTTCATATGCACCTTGAGGATGGCGATGCGACCAAGTTTTTCGGGTCGGTCGACCAGCACCTGGCGATCGAAACGGCCGGCGCGCAGCAGGGCGGGATCGAGAATCTCCGGGCGATTGGTGGCGGCAAGCAATACCAGGCCGCTGGTCTGGTCAAAGCCGTCCAGCTCCACCAGCAGCTGATTGAGGGTCTGCTCGCGCTCGTCGTTGCCGCCGTAGATACCGCTGCCGCGGGCCCGTCCCAGGGCGTCGAGCTCGTCGATGAAGATGATCGCCGGGGCGCTTTTACCGGCCTGCTCAAAGAGGTCACGCACGCGGGCGGCGCCGACGCCTACAAACATCTCAACAAACTCAGAGCCGCTGATGGAGAAAAAGGGCACCTCTGCCTCCCCGGCCACCGCCCGGGCCAAGAGGGTCTTACCGGTGCCGGGGGGGCCAACCAGCAGGACCCCCTTGGGCATGCGCGCCCCCAGTTTGCCGTATTCCACGGGTGATTTGAGAAAGTCGACAATCTCCACTAGTTCGTGCTTGCTCTCGTCGACACCGGCCACATCGTCAAAGCGGATGCCGGTCTCTTTTTCCATATAGATCTTGGCCTTGGATTTTCCGATACTCATGAACCCACCACCCGGCCCCTGCTTTTCGGCGAACTT
>CAYSON010000185.1:0-6964 GCA_964432635.1 uncultured Desulfopila sp. | reverse complement strand
AAACCATAGGCAGCGGCAAGACGGCTCGACTCGCGGAAGACCAAGACTAAGGTCAGAGAGGCGATCATCACCAACCAATTGACTGAAGGGATATAAATCTGCCCTTTGGCGTGTTGCGAGGTATGGACGATGCGCATCCTTGGGGCAAAACCGAGTTGAATCGCCTGCTGGGTCAGGGAATAGACCCCGGAGATCATCGCCTGCGAGGCGATGATGGTGGCGGCGGTCGCCAGTACCACCAAGGGCACGAGAAAGCCGTCCGGCGCGAGGGCGTAAAAGGGATTGACCTCGGCAATCTGCGGATCGTGCAGAAGGAGGGCGCATTGCCCGAAATAGTTGAGAATCAGCCCCGGTAGCACTATGCCATACCACGTCAACCTGATGGGGAAACGACCAAAATGACCCATGTCGGCATAGAGCGCCTCACAACCGGTGATACACAGAACCACCGAGGCCAGAGAGATGACGCCGTGCAGATGATTGACCGCAAAAAACTCCACGGCCCTGAGGGGATTGAGGGCAGCAAGTATTTCCGGACGGGCCAGGATAGCACGCAGTCCGAGGATCCCCAGGGTAACAAACCATACCACCATCACCGGCCCGAACATCCTGCCGATAAACGAAGTGCCAAATCGCTGAATGGAAAAGAGACTGACTAAAATGACGCAGGTCAGCGGCACTACGTAGTGCGCAGCGGCCTCGGTGACCATATTTAATCCTTCGATGGCAGAAAGGACCGAAATTGCAGGTGTAATAACCCCATCACCGTAGAGGAGCGAAGCACCGCTGGCGGTGAGAATGGTGAGCACTCCCCACAGTTTCCGCTGACGTTGTAGCTTGCCTCGCAGGGTGGCAAGGAGGGAAAAGGTTCCTCCCTCACCCTTATTATCGGCGCGCAGAACGAAAACGACGTATTTGACGCTCACCACCATGATCAACGACCAAAAAACCATCGACATAATGCCGATGATATTGACTGAAGTGGCGGCAACTCCATGCGACCCGGAGAAGCATTCCTTGATGGTGTAAAGGGGACTGGTGCCGATATCACCGTAGATGATGCCCAATGCGGCCAGGGAAATGCTCGAAATTCCAAGCGATGGGACGTGGGAGCGAGAAGCCGCGTTCGCCCGGGACGTGCCCCCGGACGACGATGATGTCTGCATGAAAGCGAACTCCTTATGGATAGTGGCAGGAAAGCCTCTCCAATAAGGAGCAAGCTGTCCCTTCGATGCCTGCGAGGTTAGCTGACGGGCTCGGGCCGAAGAGATTGCCCTACACCGAGAATCCGGCGATGCGCCCCGTGGTTCCTGGGTCCCCCGCTCCCTTCCATCCGGAAGAGATTCGGCTGCGTCGGAGCGGTGAACGTTCCCTTTTCCCTTGGGATAGATCCGCCACGCCGACAAACATTGGCAAAGCTACCACCATCATAGGAAAAAGGCAAGCATCGCCGTTGACCGTTACCGGCCGGCAAGGGACAGCGACTTAGCGTCGTGAGCCGCCTGTCGCGGCCAAGTGCTGCAGACGCTGCAGAGCGACCGGCAAGAGCCGCATTGCCCCCAGGCGCTGGGACTGGCTGTGGACCCTGGCGAGGCTCGAGCGGTCAGCGAGCAACTCCCGCAGCACCTCGGCCATGGGAGGTCCAGGGATGTCCGCCGGCTGAAGCACCCGGGCCACCCCCAGGGCAGCGGCACGGGAGGCCACCCCCGGTTGATCGCGCCCCCAGGGGACGAGGAGCTGCGGCACTCCATGACGCATCGCTTTGAGCACCAGCCCATGGCCACCGTGGCTGATCGCCAACCGGCAATGGGCCAGGACGCCACTGTGCGGCACATAGCCGTGCACAAAAAAGTTGGCGGGCAGAGTGGTTGTCTCTATCCGGCGCCCCGGCGAGGCCAGCGTCACCAGCACCCGGCACTCCATTTCGGCCAGGGCCAGCGCCGCCTCTTCGAGGATCCGCTGGTCGTCCTGCTGCGGCGAGGTGCTCAGCGAGAGGAGCAGCCACGGCGCCCCCGGCGCTGCGAGAAGCGGCGGCAACTCTCCCGGTAACTCCCAGGAGAGCGGCCCAAGATAAAGGTGCCCCGCCGGCAAAGGCCCGGCGCCATCAAAGAGGGGATCGGTGGCGTGGAGCACCAGATCGGCCTGCAGCATTGGCGGCAACAGCCAATGGCGGTAGAGGAGAAGGCCGCGTGGGGAAAAATCCTCTGGCCAGGGAAGACGCTCCCGGTCACCAAAGAAAAAGCTCGGATTGATTACCGCCCAGGGGATGCGCCAGGCCGAAGCCAACGCCATGGCCGCCTCTTGACAAAAGAGGGTGGACAGCACCAGCCCAAGCCCAGGCCGCCAGCGGCCGAGCAGATCGCCTGCAGCCACGGCAACCTGCCCTCCCCAGACCGCCAGTGGCTGTGCACCTTTGCCCGAGGGCAGCGCTTCTCCGAGGCTTATGGCCGAAAGCAACGGCCCAAGACAGCGGTCGAGCCCCAACTCCGCCGGCATCTCCACAGGCAGACAACCGGCCCCGACCACCGCTGGCACCAAGGTTCGGTCACAGACCGCAGAGACCTCGTGTCCTTGGCACCGCAACAGGGCCATCAAGCCAAGCAGCGGCGGCCAGTCGCCGCCGGCGGCGGAATCGAGGAAGGCAAGGATGTTCATGAGCGCAGGGTGCTGGTCGCCTCCAACAGTGGCAACCGAGTCGGTTCGTCTTGACAAGCGCCGCAAAAGGGAAATAATGTCATCCCAGGATGATGCCGAAAATTCTCATGGATCTCAACTCTTTTCAGCGACCAACCCGGTACCAGCAACAGCCATGGTCAGTACCCTCCTCGAGCGACACCTCGTCGACGCCGTGGTCGAACGGCTCACTCCCGGCCTGCAACCGAGCCTCGACGTGGAGGGGCTGACCGCCCTTTATGACGCCTGGTGCCGCAACATCCCCTTCGACAATCTGCACAAGCGCATCAGCCTGGAAAACGGTGACAGCCTCCTGCCCGGAGACGACGCGAGCCTTTTTTTCAGCAACTGGCTGGACCACGGGGTGGGCGGTACCTGTTGGGCCGGCAGCAACGCCCTTTTTGCCCTGCTGTACAGCCTCGGCTTTACCGCCAGGCGGGCCGTGGCCACCATGCATCTCGGCCGCGGCGACGCCCCCAACCACGGTACGGTTATCGTCCGCCTTGGGCAGCGCTCATTCCTGATCGACACCTCGATGCTGCATCGTCGCCCCCTGCCCCTCCCCGAAGTCGGAAGCCTTTTGCCCTGCGGCAACACCCTCGGAATCGACGTGGTGCGGCATAGCAACCCCTTGACCCTGCGCTGGCAGCCGCTGCACATGCCGCAAGGATGCCTCTGCACCCTGTGGCGGCGCAGAGTGTCGCGCCAGCGTTTCAGCAGGGAAAACCAACTCACCCGGCGGTGGAGCCCCTTTAACTTCTCGATCCACGCACGAATCAATCGTGGTGATGCGACCGTTGGCATTGCCCAAGGTCACCTGCTGCATATCGCCGGTGACGGGTCCTGGACCAGGAAACCGGCGACACTCGAGGAGATGCGCCGATTCCTTTATCGGGAACTGGGAATGAGTGATTATTTTCTCAACCAGCTGCCGCCGGACCGTCCTACCCCGCCGCCACCGAAAAGCACGACCACCTTCCCGCAACATCCCCCCCATAAGGAGACTTGCCGATGAGATTTGCCACCTTTTTGCTCCAGGGTCGACAGACCTATGGTGTGGCCAGCGAAGACGGACGCCTCCTTGATCTGGCGCCGCCTCATGCCCGCACCACCGGGACGCCCCAAACCCTGCTTGACCTGATCCGCGCCGGTCGGGAAGGGCTTGATGCCGCCGACCGCGCCTTACTCCGGGCACCACCTGGCGACCTCATAAACCCCGGCACCGTCACCTGGCTGCCGCCGCTCATCCCCGGAAAGATCTGCGGCGTCGCCCTCAACAACAGCGCCAGCAACGCCCGCAAGATCTCCGCCCCGGACCATCCGGCCTTCTTCCTCAAGCCGCCCTCCTGCCTGGTCGGCCATCTCCAGCCACTCTCCATGCGCCGCTACTACGGCAGCATGCACCCGGAGCCGGAATTGGCGGTGATCGTCGGTCGCACCATGCGCGATGTCGACGCCGTCGATGCCCTGGGCCATGTCTTTGCCTATTCGATCATGAACGACATCACCGGCAACGACATGCGCGGCGAGGACCTCTTCCATTACTACGCCCTCTATGCCGACGACAGCCAACCGGGGGGCTTGGCGCGACGCGAGCAGCATCTCAGCTATGCCGGGCGCTACAAGGGCTGCGATTGCTTTGGTGTCCTTGGCCCGTGGCTGGTCACCGCGAACGAGGTGCCCGACCCCGACGACCTTACCGTCACCTGCCGGGTGGCAGGGGAGCTGGTGGCCGAGGACTCAACCCGTTTCTACAACTACAAGGTTGCCGAGATACTCAGCTATATCAGCCAGTTTCATACCCTCTCACCGGGCGATGTGGTCAGCTGCGGCACCGCCTTCAAGCCCTCGCAGAACCGCAAGTCGATCCATCACGCCAACCTGCTCAAGGTGGGCGGCCCGGTTGAAATCGAGATACAGCATCTCGGCCGGCAGTGCAATCCGGTGATCATCGAGGACAAGGAGATCGGCGCATGGAGACTTTAGCAAGGCGGCTGGCCGCCATCGAGACCCGCCTGGCCCTGGAGGAGTTGAACGCATCCTTCTGTTATCACCTCGACCATGGCGAGCTGGCACCACTGGTTGACCTGTTCTGCGACGACGCTGTCTACAGCCATGGAGCGCGCATATCGGAGGGCAGAAAGGCCATCGCCGCGCTCTTTGCCGCCCGTCAGGCCGCGGCAGAGCGCACCTCGCGCCACCTCCAATGCAGCCTGCGCCTGACCATCAGCGACGAGAACCATGCCACGGGAGAAAGCGTCTGCCTGACCTTTGCCGCCGACGGAGCCCCGCCCCTTGTCCCCGCCGTCCCCTACCTGGTCGCCGATTTCCGCGATACCTATCGGCGTTGCCCGGATGGGTGCTGGCGCCTGGCCAGCCGCCACATTGAGCGGATCTTCGTCGCCGCCGACAACCCCGGCCCAGTGGGCGGAACCGAGTCTTCCCTTTCTTGCCCAAGGAGGTGACCATGCCCGAGACCATGCTCCTTTGCGCCTCGCACAGCCCGCTGCTCTTTTGTTTCGCCAGGCCTCCGCAGAGATGGCAGGAGATGCAAGACACCTTCGCTGCCAAGGCGGAGGCGGTGGCCGCCTTTGATCCGCAGTTGGTGATCGCCTTTGGCTCCGATCATTTCAACGGTTTCTTCATGAAGAACATGCCGCGTTTCTGTGTCGGCCTGCGGGCCGAGGCCACCGCCGATATCGGCGGCTTTGCCGGGCCGTTGCAGGTGCCCTGGGAGGAGGCCGCCGCCCTGCACCTCCATCTTACCGAGGCCGGATTCGATGCGGCGGTCTCACACCGCATGATAGTAGATCACGCCTTCTCGCAAACCATCCACCTCATGCTCGGCGGGCTGGCAAGCCGCCCGGTGGTGCCGATCTTTATTAACTGCATCAATGAACCGTTCATCCCCTTTTCCCGCACCCGCCTCTTCGGAACGGCGGTCGGCCGCTGCGTCGCCGCCAGCACCAAGCGCGTGCTCCTGCTCGCCTCCGGCGGCATGTCGCACCACCCGACCCGCTATTACCCGCCGCTCGGTGATCCGCAGGACCCGGTGACCGCCTGGCAGATCAGTGGTGGTGAGGCCCCGACCTCGCTCAGCCGCGACCAGTGGCTCCGCCGCCTCGACACCATGCACCACGAGGGGGCAAAGATGATCGCCCGCGGTGAACGCACCGCCGCCCAGATGCACTTAAACGAAGTGGTCGACCGGCGCTTTCTTGAGTTCTTTTGCGAGGAGAGCTCGAGGCCTATGACGAGTGGGATCAGCGGCAGCTGGTGGAAGAGGGCGGCATCGGCATCATGGAGTTGCAGACCTGGCTGGCGGCGGCCGCCGCCCATCGCGCCTGCGGCGGCAGTTCGCCGCAGCTCGATTTTTATGGCGTCACCCCGGAACTGGGCATTGCCGCCGGGGTGGCATCAAGCCGTTCGCGGCAATGAGCGGCTGTATCCCGACGATACTTTGGGCAAGGCAATCTGTTATTGACATTCACGGTAAGGTCGTTGAAGATAGCAGGCTTGTGGCGACCGCAACCTCTTTCCCTAAATTTTTCAACTCGACCCCCACATCATGCTCAAACCGTTAAAACCCCTTTGGCCAGCGCTGTTCCTCATTCTGCTCCTCCCGGCGATAACCATCGCCAGCACCTCGCCCCAGGCGCCGCGAACGTTGCGTATTTTTCATTCCGCCAACGGTCAGGGGGAGCTCAATCCCTGCGGCTGAGGCAATAGCCAATTGGGCGGTCTGCCCAAGAGGGCCTTGCAAATCAGCGTGCGGAGCAAGGAAGCAGATGGACCCGTCCTCCTGGTCGACAGCGGCAACCTGCTGTTCAAACAGGCCGAGAAGGCGAACGGTCAGGAACGGCTGACCGGCGCCGCCATCGCTTCAATCTTTCGGCAGATGAACTACGACGCCGTAGCCGTCGGCCCGCTTGATCTCGCCGCCGGCAGCGATTTTCTCGCCGGCGAGGGGGCGCTGCCCTGGCTTTCCGCCAATCTCCGCGACCGCGACAACAAACCGCTCTTCCCCGGCGAGACCATCGTCACCCGGGGGGGGCTGACCATCGGCGTCATCGGCTTGAGTGGCGGTATCGATACCAGAGACCAAAACTATCAATTGGCCGACTGGCGTGAGATCCTGCCGAGCACCCTGGCGCGACTGCAAAGCTCCTGCGACCTTCTCGTGGTTCTCTCCACCCTCTCCGGCGACGACAACCGCGACCTGCTCCGCTTGTTCCCCGAGGTACACGTGCTGCACAGTGCAGACCGGCACAAGGGCCACGTCGCTCAGATG
>CAYSON010000184.1:0-6973 GCA_964432635.1 uncultured Desulfopila sp. | reverse complement strand
CGCTAACAAGCCAGTTTTACCTCCAGTACGTCCATGGCCTGATCATCGAGCATCTGGTCATAGGCGCAGTGATAGCATTCAAAATTTTTGAAACAGACCTTGTGCGCTTTGACCATCCCGCTCAGCACATGACGGCAGAGAGTGCTTGTCCGTTTGCCGGCGCCCTCTCGCTGCAATCGTGAAGGGAGCCCCGCCTTCGATGCCATCCACTCGTCTTCAATGACCTGGAAGCCGGAAATGATGTTATTCTGATTGTGGAATCTGCGGCTGGTTTTGCTGTTATTGATCTTCATAGTGCCCTCCTTTATTTGAGTTGAAGGATTGTTACCCTTAGCATAGCAAGCGCAGTGCCACAAAAAAAAGGTAGGGCGGATTAGTTAATTATTGTTTAATATCTGTATGTTATATTTTACAACGGGCAGGAAGCATACGTCGAGCCATGAAAAGCCCTTGGGATTGATGTAGCTTTTGGCTACATCAAGAATTCAGTCCGTAAGGGGAAACGCTCTGAAAATTCGGCAGACAGGCGGGTTGGGGAGGTGTTGCCAAAAGCTACATGGCTGTAGCGTCTGCATCTCACTTAAATAGGGTTTTTAAAGGGGTCATCCATGATAAGTTTAGTCAAGGGGAAAACGGAGATTTCCCTTACCCACCAAGCATGGTCAAATCACACAACTTCCTCGGCGAATTGAAATAGCACGGAGGGAGCGGGAAGCGTCGGGGTCAGGTCGTGCCTTTTGGCGCAATTCCACAACTTCATTGCCCCGATCGACCACCAACCCTACCTTGGCTACTGGCGGATGTTCCGCCATGAAGGTCTCCACACTTCTGCCGTCTGCTGCAGTCACCCGTTCCGAGGCCTTGGCCTCAATGGGGAGAATTGTGCGCTCATTTGCTAACAGAGAATCGACCTCCAGGCCGGCGGCGGTACGATAGAAGTAC
This sequence comes from uncultured Desulfopila sp., assembly GCA_964432635.1. Taxonomy (GTDB): domain Bacteria; phylum Desulfobacterota; class Desulfobulbia; order Desulfobulbales; family Desulfocapsaceae; genus Desulforhopalus_A. The sequence continues at coordinate 6,031 of CAYSON010000184.1, read as the reverse complement.
AGCTCCGTTTCCACCGGCTGGAACTGCTTCCACTTTAAACCTGAGTTCCCGAAACATTGTAACGAGATCACAGCTAATAATATAATATCATTCGAATAAGCTGTTCAGTTACACCTCGTTATAATATCGTATTGTAACGAGTTTTCGAGAGGCTAGTAATTTCAATATGTCATTTAATTTGAGTGAGTTGAGCTGACTCATCGTTACAATGGTCCGGGAACTTAGGTTTAAAAGTTCGGCGCAAAGCCAGGTTTCGTAGGCAGCGCCGTGACTGATGGAAAGCAATACTGCAATAAGAATGGAAGGTAAATTGGTGTCTGACTCCTTTTGCCGACCACATATCAGAAAGCGAAGGATTTCTCTGTTCTTACTTTATTATTTCAATATGTTATGCTATTTTTTCAGAGTATCGTTCACAAATCGGCAAGTTGAGCTATAATAGAGGACGGACCTTAGACCTGATTCCCCGCAGGTTGAGCCTACTGCACGACGGAACACCTGCCAAAGTGGCACAAAAGTTGGCTGCGGCGGGGGAGGTTCCTTTCTGCTACACTTCCGCATTGCAGCCTGCGACTCATTACTCTTGAGTAGTCTGTCTGCTTCACTGCCCGGGAGCAGATTAACGAGTATTTTATTAAAGGAGTAGGTTCATGACCGAAAACAACCACCTTTCGCGTTTCATGGAAATGGCCCGCCGCGTCGGCGCCCAGGTCACTGAACTGGAAAGCCTGCAGGATGCGGCAGGCTACATTTTCGCCAATTCCAGAGGCACAACCCTGGTGCCGGACACGGCCCTGGCGCAAAAACACCATCTACGCCAATTGCTGCGCGAAGTCGGCGTCGAGGTGCATGAAGGCGCGTTTCGCCAGGCCGGCAATTTCCCGGGCGCCGGAGTCACCTTCTGCAACTTTGCCATGGCCGACACCGGCACGGTGGTGCTGGAATCGACCATGGAAAATACCCGGCTTGCCACAACCCTGCCAGAAAAGCATTTCGTGGTGGTCGATCCGGCCAAGATTCTGGCGGACAACCTGGCTGCTGCCGCACCGATGACCAGGATGCATAGTGGCCATGAACCCCGTTTTGTTGCTTACATATCAGGCCCAAGCCGAACCGCCGATATTGAGCGGGTGCTCACCATCGGCTGCCATGGCCCTAGAGAGCTCCATATCCTGGTGGTCGCCGGCATCTCCAGCGACCTCTTCGAGATGTGACAGCGCCCCAGGGACGCTCACATCGCCCGACGCAAAAGTCCACGGCGGCAGGGCCGAAAACAGTGAATCGATTTACATCCATAGAGGGTCCACATGGCCATCATTCAGTCGTACAAGCAAAGCATTGATAACGCGATCAACAATCCCAAGCTGAGCAAGGCGCTGCATCTCTTCGGTGACGCCTATCTCATCGCCCGAGAAAACGCCTTCCGCGGCCTCGACTTCGATGCTATGCGCCAGGAACTGGCAGCAATCAAAGATGAGGTGCGGGTCCGTCGCAAGGAACTGTTGGCCGAGTTCGTCAAGAACGCCGAGGCCGCAGGCTCCACAGTCTTTCTCGCCAAGGACGTCAAGGAAGCCAACGACTATGTGCGCGATCTGGCCATAAGAAAAGGTGCCAAACTGATCGCCAAATCAAAGTCGATGGTGTCGGAAGAGGCCCATTTTAACAAGGCGATGGAGGCAGCCGGCATCCGCGCTGCGGAAACCGACCTGGGAGAATGGATCGTCCAACTGGCCGGCCAGCGGCCTAGCCACATGGTTATGCCCGCCATCCACATGTTCAAGGAAGAGGTCGCCGAACTTTTTTCCAAGGAGACCGGCAAGACTATCGACCCCGAAATCAGGCTGCTGGTGGACGTGGCCCGCGAGCGGCTGCGCCAGGAATACTTCAACGCCGACATAGGTCTTACCGGGGCTAACTTCCTGGTGGCCAACACCGGCGGCATCGGCCTGGTGACCAACGAGGGCAACGCCAGGCTCTGCGCCACCCTCCCGGATGTCCACGTGGTTTTTGCCTCGATCCACAAGCTGGTTCGTAACATCGAGGACGCAATCAAGATCACCCGCTTGTTGCCCCGCAACGCTACCGGCCAATTGCTCACCAGCTATATCACCTGGATTCGTGGCGCTGTGCCCTGCGACGGCAAGCAGAAAGAGCAACACATCGTGCTGATCGACGGTGGCCGTGAGGCGCTCTACGAATCGAAGGCTTGCCGAGACGCCCTGCGCTGCATCCAGTGCGGCGCCTGTGCCAACGTCTGCCCGGTCTACCAGACGGTGGGCGGCCATGTCTTCGGTTCGATCTACATCTCGGCCATTGGCATCATCCTCACCGCCTTCTACGAGGGATTGGACAAGGCCAAGGAACTGACCAGGGCCTGCATCGGCTGCCGTTCCTGCACCGCGGTCTGCCCCTCAAATATCGACCTTGAGGAGATCATTCTCCACCTGCGCACCGAGGTCACCAAACAGCACGGCATGGGAGTAATCAAGAACGTGGCCTTCAAAGCGGTGATGAAGAACCGCACCTTGTTCCACTCCATTGTCCGCGCCGCCTCTAAACTGCAGCGGCCGGTAACCCACTCCAGCCGGACCGGCGAGGAGCGGCGGATCATCCGCCATCTGCCGATGCATTTCATGGACCGAGACTTTACTCAATGGCGGGATCTGCCGGCAGTGGCCGAGACTTCATTCCGCGACATGTTCAAGGATATTCGCCAGCAGGTGATCAAACCAAAGATGAGGGTCGGCTTCTTTGTCGGCTGTGGTGCCGACTTCGTCTACCCCGAGGTGGGCAAAAGCCTGGTCAAGGTGCTCAACGCCCTGGACGTGGAAGTGGTGTTTCCCGAGAAGCAGAACTGTTGCGGCATCCCCGCTCTCTATTCCGGTGATATCGAGACAGGCGTTGACCTTGCCCGCCAGAACGTCGAGGCCTTTTCCGAGATCAACGTCGACTATATCCTCAGCATCTGCCCTACCTGCACCATGGGAGTCAAGCGGGACTTCGTCGAGCGGCTGAGCGATGATCCCACCTGGTCGGCCAGGGCTCTAGCCATCAGCGAAAAGATTATGGACGCCTCGGCCTTTCTGGAAAACGTGCTAGGCGCTTCAACCCTGATCAGCCAAACGACCGCCCAAGGCACGATCACCTACCACGACTCCTGCCATCTCAAGCGAGGCAATAACGTCTTCCGCGAACCTCGGGCTCTGCTCGCCGCCTCAGGTTATGAGGTCGCCGAGATGAAGAATAGCGACCGTTGTTGCGGTTTCGGCGGCACCTATTCATTTCTCAGCCATCCGCAGATTTCCCGGCAAATCACCTATGACAAAGTAGAGACGATCAAGGACGCCAACGTCAAGACCGTGGCGATGGACTGCCCCGGCTGCATGATCATGCTCAAAGGTGCCATGGGCAAGGCCAATCCCAACATCCGGTGTGCTCACACGGTGGAACTACTGGCCGAGGCCCTCGATAAAAAGGCGAAATGATTCCTTACGGGTCAAGCCACGTCACAGGAGGGCTTGACCCGTTACCACCACGGAGAAGATTATGAGTGAACGTCTACCAAAGGTTAACAACCTCTGCACCAACCCGGAAAACCACAGGCTGCACATGTGTGAACTGCGTCTCACCGGCAGGACAGCAGAAATTCAGAAATACGCGGAAAACCCTAGTTTTATCTGCGGCAATTGCAGCACCATGGCCAATACTCCGGGAGCGCTCTGTGCCCCCGGTCCGATCGACAAGAAGTAGGTGGTGCATCCGGCAAACCTTGGCCTTATGCGGTGTGGTTTGTATAGGTGAATGTAGAAAAGGGGACACAATTCAAATCTTCACACCACCCACCAGAAAAGCTGGTGTTTTTTTATCAGGCCACACATATGGTTACTCCTCTGCGATTTTCCCAATACCTTTTCGCTCTTCTCTGCGGGTTGGCATTGTCCGGGTGCGCCAGCACCACCATCACCCTTAGCCCCTCTCCGCAGACTCCGGTATGCGAAGGTTCAGTAACGGCTCTCGTTCTCTGGGCACCCGAGTGGCGACCTGACCAGAAGGACCTGGTCGAGCGAGAGGTGGCGGCCGCAACCGGTCTGAAAAACTTCTTCGACAGTTCCGGGTGTTTCGCTCTTGCAGAGCTGCGGCGCATTCCACGTCTCAGCCCAACAGACGTAACCGCGCTGGTCACCTTGGAAGCTGGGAGATTTTCCCGAATTGTTGTGATTAAGGTTCGTGAACTCGGGCCTGTGGTCAAGCTACTGTCCTCCGCTGCAGTGATTGAAGGGGGCACAGAAGTGGTTTTGCAAGTAACCGCGTATTCATTTCCGCCAACCGGACCACCACGCGAGTTCAATGTGCACTGGCGACACGGCGGTCCCGGTGTGATGAAAGGTGTTGATAGTCTTCCCGCCGACATGCAGGCCGCCCTGCTCGCGGGTTTGCAGCCAGGTATTGCCGGGCGTACACAACCATCTCCACCAAACCCAGCAACGGCGCTCGTCCGGGGAGCAGTGCGTGCAACCAGGTCATGACGGATCATCGACAGAGCACACCGTTTTACACCAAGCGGATGTACCGGATGTTTTCAGGTTTGTTTGGTCTATGTCTGGCTGGCCTTGGCGTTTACGCCATGTTCGCTGGTCCCTTAACTTCTTTGCGACTCATCGGTGGCGCCGTTCTTTCTTTAGCTGGCGCCAACATGACCATTTCTGCCTGCAGGGCTAAGGAACCGTGGCTATCTAGACTTGGCCCATTGCCATGATCGGAAACAGCACGGGGTCGCGTCTCAACTCTTGACAAATTCATATCAAAAGTTGAACAGCCACCTCGGCTATTGTGGGAAAAATATCCGGAAATAATAACAGGGACAGTGTATAAAATATAATTGCTGCCAAGAAAGACCCTGGCCATAGTTGCCGCGCCGGGTATAATACGTGACAACAACAGTGTTCCCCCTCTTCATTTCCCACCTTCCCCGCCACCGCCATGCTGCCGACCGAAAAGAACCGACTCAGTTCCCGCTTCAAACTCTTTCACGAGCTGATGCAGATCAAGGTGCAGAGCATTCTGCTCATTGGCACCTCCTACGAGGCGTGGATCTTGGAAGAAGATTGCCGCATCTCCGAGCAGATCGTCAACGAATACCGTGGTCTCAACCTCAGCCGACCTCCGCGCCTCACCTGGGTAGCGTCGCTGGACGAAGCTCTCGAGCATTATCCGGCCTTTGAGTTCGATCTGGTCATCATCTTTTCTCGGACAGTTGACGCTCCCGCCTTTCAACTCGGCCGCAGCATCAAGGAGGCCAAGCCGGGAATTCCGGTGGTACTGCTTACCCACCAGGAGACCATGCCCGAGGCCTCCCCCGCCTGGCACGAACTTACGGGCTGCGTCGATCTGGTGGTCTACTGGTCGGGACAAGCCGATATCCTGCTGGCCATCGTCAAGAGCATCGAGGATCGCCTCAATGTCGGAGCCGACACCGCCACCGCAGGGGTCCGGGTCATCATTATGGTCGAGGACTCACCCTACTTTCTCTCCCTCATGCTGCCCATCCTCTACAAGGAGCTGGTGGCCGAGGTACAGTCGGTCATTGAAGAGGGGTTGAACGAGGAACACCGCCTGCTTACCATGCGCACCCGCCCCAAGATCCTCCTCGCCCATTCCTACGAGAAGGCCTTAACCCTCTACGAGAAATACAAACCCTATGTGCTCGGGGTGATCTCCGATATGCGCTACCCTCGCGGACAGCGCCTCGACCCCAGCGCCGGCCTCCAACTCCTGCGCCACATCAAGGCCGACCGCTTCGATGTCCCCCTGCTGCTGACCAGTTCGGAAAGCGCCAATGGTCGCTACGCCGAACAAATCCCGGCACTTTTCCTCGACAAGAACACCCCATCGCTGCGCGAGGGGGTCAAGACTTTCTTGGTGGAACATCTTGGTTACGGCGACTTTATCTTTCGCATGCCTAGTGGATCGGCGATAAGCAAGGCAGGCAACCTCTATGCCCTGGAGAAATTGTTGGCGCAGATTCCCCAGG
>CAYSON010000183.1:0-6990 GCA_964432635.1 uncultured Desulfopila sp. | reverse complement strand
ACAGTCAATTGCTCCGGGAGCAAGGCGAGATTAGCGCCGCTTTGCGCCGGGGTGGGATGGGGTTGGTCTGCCATTTGCCGACCTTTATGGTTACCGCCGATCTCACCGAGAGCCTGCGGTTGGCCTCACAGGGAGAGATGCTTGCCTCCCTGGAAACCGCGGTGGCGCTGGGGGCGGAAAAGGCGGTGCTGCATCCCAGCCCGCAGAGCGGGTTGGGGGTGTTGGTGCCGGAACTGGTCAGGCCTCTCGCCCTTGACTTTCTCGCCCGAATGGTTGACCATGCCAGGGGATTGGGGATAAGGCTGTGCCTGGAGAACATGTTTCCACGCAACGGCTTCGGGGTCGAGCCGGAGGAGTTCACCGAGATCTTTGGCCTCTTCCCCGACCTGAGCATGACCCTTGATGTCGCCCATGCCCATATTGACGGCGGTAAGGGGCGCCGATTGCGGGAGATGCTGACCCGCTTCGGCGAGCGAATCGCCCATGTTCATGTCAGCGACAATCAAGGCAAGCGTGACGATCACTTGGAAATCGGCAAGGGCAATATCGATTTTCGCGAGGTGGTCAGAAAACTGCGAGCCGTCCGCTATGATGCCACCATCACCCTGGAGGTTTTCGATCGGGATCGCCAGGCCCTGGTAACCAGTCGTAACCGCCTCAGCCACTTCTTCGCCGCCGCTTGCTAGGTACCGATGATCGCCCTGCCTGCCGGCACTGCTGCGATGAAAAGATAAAACCTATGTTACGGTCTGTTTGAACTGTGCCGCCATCTGATAGCTTGCGCGCACCGCGTCTTCGTGGAAGCCGTAACCGAAATAACTGCCGCAGAACCAGGTGCGGTTGACGCCGTTGAGGCTCGAGAGTTCGCTCTGCGTCGCCATGCTCTCCTCTGTATAACAGGGGTGATGGTAGACCATCCGTGCCACCACCTTGTTGTCGTCATAGCCCTCGGGGCGGTTGAGGGTGACCAGATAATTCTTCTCGGTTTTCAAGCCCTGAAGGAGATTCATCCAGTAGGTCACATAAGCCGGCTGTGCCTGGTCGCCCACTTGTTGCCGACGAAAGTTCCATGAGGCCCAGGCTCTCTGGTGTGGCGGCATGACGGTCTCGTCGCAATGCAGCACGGTATAATTCTCCTCGTAACTCCAGGGGCCGAGCAGACGCTGCTCCGTCGTGCTCGGGTCGCCGAGCAGGCGCAGGGCTTGATCGGCATGGCAGGCGACCACCGCCTGGTCAAACTTCTCGCTGCTGCCATCGGCCAACTGCACCTCTACCCCGTCGTTGGTGCGCAGCAGTTGCCTCACCTTTGTTCCTAGGCGAATCTGCCCGGAAAAAGTTGCCGCAAAGGCCTTGACATAGCTATGGCTGCCACCGGACACGGTGCGCCATAGCGGGCGATTCCACAACTCAAAGAGGCCGTGGTTCTTGAAAAAGCGCAGAAAGGCTCGGGCCGGGAAAGCGGTCACCTCAGCAGTGGGAGTCGACCAGATCGCCGCCGCCATCGGTCGCAGATAATTGTCGACCATATAGGGATGGAAGCGGTGACGGCGAATGTAGTGGTCAAGGGTGCCGAGATCCTCGGAACTGTCGACATCGGCCTTGCCGTGGCGACAAAAGCGTACGATTTCCCAGAGAAAACGGTAATAACCTGGCCGTAAGGCATTACTCCGCTGGGCGAAGAGACCGCTGAGGTTGTTGCCGGCGTAGACGAAATCGCTTGCCTGGCAGTAAAAGCTGAAGCTCATTTCGGTGGGACGCGACTCGACCCCCAAATCGCCGAGAAAGGACAGGAAATGGGGGTAGGCGGCCTGGTTGAAGACGATGAAACCGGTGTCCACCGGGGTGCCGGCGTCGGGGCCGGAGGGGATGGCGATGGTATGGGTGTGCCCACCGAGGTAATCGCCCTGTTCGAGCAGGGTGATATGGTGGTGGTTGTGGAGAAGATGGGCGGCAACGATGCCGGCGACGCCGCCGCCAATGACAACGACGCGCTGCCGGAGGTTGTGCTCTTGGGCCATGGGAAATCGCTCCTTGGGTTACGAGGTTTTGCCGTTTTTCGGCAGCCACGGGAAGAAGGCGCTGGTCTGCCGCCGATAGGCTTGGAAGAGAGGATCATCCTGGTATTTTGCCTCAAGCATGGGGATGCCCGAGACCTTGAGCAGCAAAAAGGCGATGGTTAACGGGGCGACCAGGCCATAGAGGCCATGAGGGCCGGGCAGGGCGAGGAGAAAAATTCCCCACCACAGCAGGGCTTCGCCGAAGTAGTTGGGGTGGCGGCTATAGCGCCATAGGCCGTGTATAATGATTTTGCCGCGGTTGGCCGGGTCTTTTTTGAAGGCCAGCAGCTGAAAGTCACTGACTGCCTCGAAGAAGAGGCCGGTGGCAAACACCAGCAACCCAAACAGGTCGAAAAGGCCCAGTGGTGGTCCGGGGGCGGCGGCGGTTACCAGAATCGGCGTCGAGATAAGCAGAATGATTGCACCCTGCAGCAGGTAGACCTGCAGGAAGCTTCGCCACACCAACGTTTTGCCCCACTGACGGCGAAAGTTCTGGTAGCGGAAATCCTCGCCCCGTCCGTGGTGGCGAGTGGCGAGATGCACCGCCAGCCGCATTCCCCAGAGGCTAACCAGAAGGAGCAGCAGTAGCGAGCGGGAATGCAGTTCTCCGGGGACGCCGAGCAGCAGCCCACTCCAGCCGGCGATGACAAAGGCCGGGCCGTAGGCGATATCGGCAAGGCTGTTGTCCCTGGCCGCCTGGCCGATGACAAAGAGCACAACCATGAAGAAGAGCAGGAGTAGTGCGGCTGCGGTGAAGACTGGGCTGATCATCGGAATCCTCCTTGTAAGCTACTGCAGGCGAGTGCCGATGAGATAAGAGGCCCCGCCCACCAGGGTGCAGAGCAGCGAACCCCAGGCGATGTCAACCACCACCACCTTGATCGGCCAGTTGGTGAGGGTGGCCAGGTTGGTGAGGTCGTAGGTGGCGTAGGTGAAAAAACCGAAAAGAGCTCCGTAGAGACAGGCGACGCCAAGCGATTGGGCGCTCAGGCCTGGGCGCACCGCAAAAAAGAGGATGCCGGCGATATAGACGAAATAGAAGATAAAGGCCGCCGGCCAATTGACCTCCGGGCTGAGCAGGTGCTGTAGCTGGGTTTTGTAGAAGCCGCGAGCAATATAGCCCAGCCACAGCATGTCGATGGCAAAAAAAACTGGAACGGTGAAGAGATAGAGCTTTAGCCAGAATGTCATGCTGGTGACGCCTCCCTCGCGTTGCTGGGGGTATCGGTCGGATTGACCAAACGAACCGAAACTTGGCAGGTAAGCTAAGTGATAAGCATTTGCGATTACCGGTCAATGGTCTTTTGCCGTTTGGCTGGAAGCCCTGCCGTTCCCTCGACGGTCAAAGCGCCAAGTCACCCACGGGGAGTTGCCGATCGGGCGGATATGCTCTATGGTCATCTGAAAGAGGTCGTAATCACCTAAGGCCAAGGTGCTATGGCGGTGCGAATGGTTCGCCAGACAGGCTTCGCTTGTGAGTGGGTTATTTCTTAAAGGAAGAGTGGTGCTATGCGTTTTGGGCTGTGCTGCCTGTTCAAGGCGGAAACGATTTCCTTTCGCACCACCACCGCCAGAATTCTCTCGACCTTGTCGCGCCAGGCGCAACTGGCCAAGATCTCCGCCATCTGTCTATCCAATGCGCACAATCTTTTTCAGGCGGTGCAGGCGGTTGATCGACTTGGTATCGGCGCCTTCCGTGTCTCCTCGCCGCTTCTGCCGCGCATGACCCACCCTGAGGTCGGTTATGGTCTTGAAGACCTCGCCGATGGGGCCGCCATATCCGCATTGTTCGCCGACACCAAGGAGTTTGCCGCCATTCGCGGTATCCGTCTCAGTTTGCACCCCGATCAGTTCGTGGTTTTGTCGTCGCCGCGTCCCCAGGTGGTCGCCAACTCCCTGCGTGAACTTGAATATCACGGCCTTCTCGCCTCGGCCTTAGGGGCCGAGGTGATCAACATTCATGGTGGCGGTGTTTATGGTGACAAGCACTTTGCCCTCGACAATTTCACCCGTGCCTTTGCCGAGCTATCGCCGCAGGTGGCGGGATGTGTGACCGTCGAGAACGACGACGTCAGTTATACCGTTGCCGACTTGTTGCCGCTGTGCGAGAAACTGGGCATTCCTCTGGTTTATGACGTCCACCACCACCGCTGCAATCCCGATGGTCTAACGGTTGATGAGGCCACCCGGTTGGCGGCAGCCACCTGGCGGGGGCGAAAGCAGGAGCAGTATTGCCATCTTTCCTCGCCGCGCAACGGCTGGGGGAAGGGCGATCCCAAGCCGCACGCCGATTATATTGATGTTGCCGATTTTCCCCTTTGTTGGTCTGGTCTGGAAATGACGGTTGATATCGAGGCCAAGGCCAAGGAGTTGGCGGTGCTCAAGCTGATGGGCGAACTGAGCTGAGGAACCTTATGCAAACATTCATCAAACGGTTGGTTATTATGGGAATCTGGGCCAGTCTGTTGTCCGCCTGTGCCGGAGAACGTCCGCAAACGCTTGGCGTTCACGACGGTCGATTGAGTTCCTGTCCAAGCAGTCCCAACTGCGTGATCAGCCAGGGCGACCCCGGGAGCCATTATATCGCCCCTTTGACTTTGAGCGGTGACCCGGCTCTCGCCTTCCGCCAACTGCGGGCCTTGCTGGCGGCACGCGCCGACACCACCATCGTCGTCGAGGAGCCGAACTATTTGAGGGTTGAATTCCGGACCACCTTTTTCGTTGATGACGGCGAGTTTCTGCTCAGTGAGGAGGGCCGGCGCATCGAGATCCGTTCCGCCTCGCGGGTCGGCTATTCCGATCTCGGCAAGAACCGCGCCCGCCTCGAAGAGATCCGGCGCGGTTTGGCAAAAGCGGGAGTGGCGGCCGGGAAATAGGGAGAGCGGTGTAGACTACCCCTTTTGTGGGAGTAGAGACTACCAACAAGCCAATTTTGTTCTCCTCTCGCAGCCTTGGGTAAAACGCTTGCCGTCAAAGCATGGCGGGTATCGATTGATGCCGAGACAACACAACGATAGTCCTTCACCCCCACCGACCGCTGGTAACTGGCCCTTTGACCCAACCAGAGCAAAGAGGCGAGGGCACCGCCGACAACGGGGCGTCGACGGCTGTGGTGGTCGACCAGGAAGGCATGGACGAAGGGAACTGTTGGAATACTCCCCATAAATCAGCAAAGGAGGGAAGGGTTATGCTGGCTCGTCTTGGGTGTTTTCTGGTCATCGTTGCCATGTACAGCCACGTTCAGGCCTGGGCATTTGAGGCGCAGGGGCGCAGTGAGGGTAGGGCTTTCGGCGTTGATTTGCTGGTTGATACCCTGGAGAGTCCTTGGGGCTTGGCTTTTGTTGGTGAGCGTCGTTTGCTGATCACTGAAAAAGGCGGCACCCTGGTCCTCTTCGATCCAACCGAATCACGGGTGGTCAAGAGGTTGCCCGTGCCGGTAGCCGTGCGCAACCAGGGCCAGGGCGGGTTGCTTGATGTCGCCGTTGGTCCCGAGGGCGGCTGGATCTATTTCACCTACAGCAAACCCCAGGGGGAAACAGCGGTGACCGCCTTGGCCCGGGCCCGCTTGGAGAAAGATGTGCTGGTTCAGTGGCAGGATCTGCTGGTTACCGGCTCCCCGGGAGAGGGCGATCACCATTACGGCAGTCGCATCGTCTTCGATGGCGAAGGCCACCTCTATTTTTCCGTGGGCGATCGAGGAGAGCGCGACAACGCCCAGGACACCTCCTCCCATAGCGGTACCATTCTCCGCCTAAGACTCGACGGCTCGGTGCCCGGTAATAACCCCTTTGTCGCCGGCGGCGGCTTGGCGGAGATTTACAGCTTCGGGCACCGCAATCCGCAGGGGCTGGCCTACGACCAACTCAACAAACGCTTGTGGAGCATCGAACACGGGCCGCGTGGCGGGGACGAACTCAACCTCATCGTCAAGGGCGGCAATTATGGCTGGCCAGTGGTTTCCCATGGCATGGAATACTGGGGGCCGGTGGCGGTGGGCGAGGCCACCCATAAAGAGGGCATGATCGACCCGCTCAAGGTATACACCCCGTCGATTGCCCCGGGCAGCCTCCTGCTCTATAGCGGCCGAGCCTTTCCCGGCTGGCAGGGCAACCTCTTTGCCGGAGCCTTAAAATTGCGTCACCTCAACCGCCTGGTGATGAGCGAGCAGGGCCAACCGGTCAAGGAAGAGCGGCTGCTCGAGGAATTAGGCGAGCGTATCCGTGCCCTGGCCGAAGGCCCCGAGGGCTGGCTCTACCTGGCCAGCGATAGTGGCCGTCTCTACCGCTTGCGCCCTCAGCAATAGTCTTCGGTAGCAGTTTCCTTGGCCCCGTCAGCAAGCGAATCCCTGGGTTTCTGTTTCGCCAGATCTTTATAATACCTGGTCCGGAGCGTTTGCCACCGCACCGGACCAGATGTCGTCTATTTCAAGCCCTTGCAATTGGCATAATAGGTTACTGTCGCCGGCCAATCGGAGAAGATGCCAAGGATGCCGACATCCCTCGCGAGTACATCAAGCACCTCCATGGTGTCTCCGGGGTTGTTGGTGGCCTTGGCGATCGATTGATAGTACCAGCCGCCGCCGTCGGTGAGCAGACCTGAGCGCTCCAGGGTCCAGGTGATAATGCCGAGGCCGGCGGCCTGGGCCTCCTTGGCATAGGCCGAGGGCACCACCTTGCCGTTCTGGTCAAGGCTGAGCAGCATCCACATCGGCGGGGCGATGATCCTCACGCCCTGGGTCGCCAGTTCCTTCATGCTCGGCTTCCAGGTTTCCGGGTTGTTGTGGTTGAAGGCCTTTTCTGCATCACGTTCGTCGAGAAAGACCGCTTGTTTGCCGAACTCGGCCTCGTTCTTGAGCCAATAGAGGACGTCACCCAACTGGAAGGACTGGGGAAAGACCTGGGAGGCGGGAACGCCGGCGGCCTTGTACTCGTTT
>CAYSON010000182.1:2700-7003 GCA_964432635.1 uncultured Desulfopila sp. | reverse complement strand
GATGCCGGGCGCGGACCGAGTTCAGCGCCGACCGGGTGATGGCGGAGATGGCCAGGGACAGCAACAGCCACGGGGCATAGGGCAATGCTGCCGCATCTTGAAAGAGGTAGAGAAGATAATTACCACCGCAAAGAGCCGCTCCGCCGAGAAAGAACATCGCTCGACTCCCAAGCGAGGGTTGGCGCAGGTCCTTTCCTTCCTCAACATGCAGGGCGTGCGGCACGGCGAGTCGCGACAGCCTGGTGCCTACCACGCCACCGCCGATCATCAGCAGGACCAACAGCAGCAGCTCCACCGTACCAAGGTCGCCCAGACCGGAGCGCTCCCGCAGGTAACTTCGCCATTGCTCGGCAAGTGCAGCGGCCGAGGGCAGGTCGGCGATGAGGTGGCCGAGGTGGCGATCGGAACGGGATAAGACGCCCCGTGTCTGCAGTAACTTGCCGTGTTCCTCGACGTCGTTGGCCAGTCGTGAAGCGAGAGTGAGGGCCAATCGGCATTCAGACTGGGCGACCTGCTGCGCCTGCTTGCGTTTCTCCAGGCTTTTGCGCTCCTTGACCGTTTCCGGAGAGTCGTGCGCTGCCGCCGGGCCAAGCGAGGTGGTCTCCTCTTCGATGCGGGCAATACGGGCCCCGGCGCTGTCAATACAGGCCTCGGCACCCTTGCGCAGGTCCTCAACGTGTTGTCGGGCCTCCTGCACCTGCGGCAGTGAGAGCTGTCCGCCTTTGATCTTCTTGCCAATGTCTTTCAGTCTGGCCTGAGCCTTGTCGAAATCGAAGGGCGGGGCGTCGGTTTCCGCCCCGCGGACTGCGGACAGGGTCGGCAGGAGCAGACAAAGGAGGAGGAGCGGAAAAAGAAGGCGGTGACTGCGGCGCATGGCGAATGGAACCCATTAAGAGAGGAGGGCGTGGTGCCCCCGGGGTGCTGTTGTCGTTGTCATCTTTACCCCACCCACCATCTTTTGCAAGGGTCGAGAGCGGGAAAAAATGTGGTTGCTTTTCTCGTTTCGTGCCTTCATGTGCTATACTTGGCTTAGCTTGGATCTCCGGAATGACCTTTCTCGGCTCCAGGGGTCCTTCTTCACTTACCCGTGGCACAAGGAAGCAACGACCATGCGCAGCAGCATTCGCTCCGCCTTTTTGAGAAACATCATGCTGGTCACCGCGGTCTCGGTGGCTCTGCTTTTCGCCCTGTGGATGCAGCGCCAATATCGCCAGTTTGATAGCGATGCCGCGACCGCCCGCCAGGTCTTTGAGGAAGAACAGAAACGCTTGTTGCAAGAAGAAGTCGGGGCGGTGGTCGAGTACATCGACTATACCCGGGAACGCACCGAGGAGGTGCTGCGTCGCCAGGTACAGGACCGGGTCAACGAGGCGCACGGCATCGCCAGCCATCTTCACCGCCTCTATGGGGACAGCAAAAGCCCGGCGGATTTGAGGGAGCTCATCCGCGAAAGCCTGCGCAACCTGCGCTTCAACAATGGGCGGGGATATTACTTCATCTTCGACGAGACCGGCGTCGAGGTGCTCTTCGCCGACCGGCCGGAACTGGAAGGCAAGAACATGTTGGCCCTGCAGGGGGCCCGGGGCGAATTCGTGGTGCGCGACATGCTGGCCTTGGTGCGCGAGCGGGGCGAGGGCTTTTACGATTATACCTGGACCAAGCCGGGGGAGGCTGGCAACACCTTCGAGAAGATTGCTTTTGTCAAAAGTTTCGCCCCCTACGGCTGGGTGATCGGGACCGGTGAGTATCTTGCCGATGTGCGTGACGATCTGCAAAACCAGGTGCTGGAACGGTTGGTCACCCTGCGTTTCGGTGACGAGGGCTATTTTTTCGGTTCCACTCGCGGCGGCCTGCTACTCTTCACCAGAGGCCGCATCTCCCGGGGCGACCAGAGTCTTTGGGACGTCGTCGATCCCAACGGCGTCAAGATCTTTCAGGAATACGAGCGGGCGGTGGCCAATCCGAGAGGCGGCTTTGTCCGTTACTCCTGGCAGAAGCTTGACAGCATCGACCCGGTGGAGAAGATATCCTATGTCACCGCCATCAAAGGGTGGCCGTGGATCATTGGTGCCGGTGTCTATCTCGACACCGTGGAGAAGGAGCTTGCCGAAAAGAAGCGGGTGCTGTTCGAGCGCTTCCTGAAACAGGCGGGCATGGCCATCGCCCTGTTGTGCGTTCTCTTGCTCGCCAGTTTTCTGGTGGGGTGGAAGCTTTCCGGGCGTATCCGCCGCAGCCTTGATACCTTTGTCGATTTTTGCCGCCGGGCGGCCAGGGAACAGGTAGTGATCGATCCCGCCACCTTGCAATTTTCGGAATTGAAGGAGATCGCCCTGGCCACCAACGAGATGTTGCATGGACAGCGGCAGGCCATGGAACGGTTGGCCAAGAGCGAGGAAAAATACCGCACCCTCTTCGAGAATATGATGGACGGGGTTTTCTATCAACAGGCCGACGGTGGTCTGGTTGACGTCAATCCCGCCGCTCTCGGGCTTTTCGGGCTGACCCGCGAGCAGTTCCTCGGCCGTACCAGCGATCATCCACAGTGGCGGGTGATCGATGCCAACGGGGTGGATCTGCCCTCCTCGGCGCATCCCTCGATGGTCGCCTTGCACAGTGCCCAGCCGGTGCTCAATACCGTGGTCGGGGTCTATAACCACCGCCGCAACGGGTTCGTGTGGCTAACCATCAACGCCATTCCGCAATTCAGCGGCCACGAGACTCGGCCGTTCCAGGTCATTGTCACCCTCTCCGATATCACCCGCCGCAAGGAGGCCGAGGAGGAGCGGACTCGCCTGATCGGCCAGCTCCAGCAGGTGCAGCGACTCGAGGCCATCGGCACGCTGGCCGGGGGCATCGCCCACGATTTTAACAACATCCTCGGTGCCATCCTCGGGTATGCCGAGATGGCCAAGGATGGTGTTCCCGAAAACTCCCGGGTCGCTTCCGACCTCGCCGAGGTCATCACCGCCTGCCTTCGCGCTAAGGAATTGGTCAAGCAGATCCTTGCCTTCAGCCGACAGTCGGGGGCGGAACGCATCTGCCTGCGCCCGGCTGAAGGGGTCAAGGAGGCGGTCAAGTTGCTGCGCCCATCCCTGCCGGTCACCATCGACATCGTCCAGAAGGTCGATTCCGAGGCCGGGCCGATCTTTGCCGATCCGACTCAGTTGCACCAAGTGCTGGTTAACCTCTGCACCAATGCCTTTCACGCCATGGAGGAACGGGGCGGCATCCTCACCATCTCCCTTTGCAATGTCGGGCAAGACGACCTCCCGGAAGGGCTGCCGAGACTGGGTACCTACGCCTGCCTCGCGGTTGGCGACACCGGTCCGGGGATGACAGCGGAGGTGATGGAGCGGATGTTCGAACCCTACTTCACCACCAAGGAGGTGGGCAAGGGCACCGGCATGGGGCTGGCCATCGTCCACGGCATCGTCACTGGCTACGACGGTTTCGTGCGCTGCCGCAGCACTCCGGGGACAGGGACCATAGTCGAGGTCTACCTGCCGGTGATCGCCGGCGATCTCACCGCCGAGGATGAATCTCAGCAGCCTGTGCCGACCGGCAGCGAACGCATCCTGCTGGTTGACGACGAGAGGATTCTCGCCGAGATGAGCGAGATCATGTTGCGCCGTCTCGGCTACCGGGTTACCAGCGTCGCCTCAGGTCCCGAGGCAATCGCCGCTTTTCTCAAGGAGCCGGAGGCCTATGACCTGGTCCTCACCGACCAGACCATGCCGGGCATGACCGGCCTTGATCTCGCCCGTCGCCTCTTGGAACTGCAGCCGGGGCTGCCGATCATCCTTTGTACCGGCTACTCGACCCTGGTGTCCACCGAATCGGCGACGGCCGCCGGTATTCGCGCCTTTGCCATGAAGCCTCTGGCCAAGCGAGAGATCGCCACGCTGGTGCGTCGGGTTCTCGATGAGCCGGCGGCTATAGGCTGAAGGAGTGGGCCTGGGCGACCTCAAGGGCCAGTTCGGCGCGGGCGTTGGCGTCCCTCAGGAAGCCTTTTTTCTCGCACCACTGCGGAAAGGTCGCCGGGTCGATATAGACCTTGATCACCTGATCGCCCCTGGCTTCGACCTCGGCCTTTTTGTCCTCGGCGCGGGCCAGCCACAGGCTGAAACGGGGAGGGAGGAGGTGGCTGTCGTCGAAGATGGCCAGCAAGGTCGGATAGTGCTCCTCCTGGTACCACACCATGGCCTGCAGGGTCGGTTGGTGGGGTGGTTTTTCGGGGCGTTGCTGTTGTTTTTTCTTGGTCATAACGGTTGCGGTCAGGGGTGGGGATTGACGGGGGAAGTGA
>CAYSON010000182.1:0-2600 GCA_964432635.1 uncultured Desulfopila sp. | reverse complement strand
TTTTTTCTTGGTCATAACGGTTGCGGTCAGGGGTGGGGATTGACGGGGGAAGTGAAAATGAACGGCGACATCATACCCGGCCGGACACCAATGTAAAGAGTAAAGACCGGGGCACCGCTGTCGCCCGGGCCATGGCTGCGGCTTGGCGAAATGCGCGGCCTTTTACCGAGTTTGCTTGACGTCGACGAATTCCTTACGGTATTTTAATAGGTTTTTAACCTCTCGTCGATACAATGGCGGGATTCTTCAGGCGCCGCCGCTCCGTCGACACGGTGCGGCTGGGCCTGGCCAGATTTTTATGACAACGAGGCGGGATAATGTCCGAACTGCTGGAACGGTGGAATGTGGAAAGGTCGTCTGAGCTGTATCGGGTGGCGGAATGGGGCGGTGGGTATTTCCGTGTCTCCGACAATGGGGACATGCTGGTCCTGCCCTCGCCCAATGCGGTCGAGCGGGCGGTGTCGATCCCGGCAATCGTCGAGGGCCTCAAGGAGCGCGGCCTCGACATGCCGGTGCTGTTGCGCATCGAAAACATCCTTGATGCCCAGATCTCGCAGCTCAACGAGACCTTTATCGCCGCCATGAAGACGCTGGGTTACCGTGGCAGTTTTCTTGGCGCCTACCCGATCAAGGTCAACCAGCAGAAGCAGGTGATCGACGCCATGGTTCATTATGGCGCCCCCTATCACCACGGCCTCGAAGCCGGCAGCAAGGCGGAACTGATCGCCGCCATGGGCATGATGGCCGACCGCGAGGCGCCGCTGGTCTGCAATGGTTACAAGGATGAGGAGTTTGTCGATCTGGCCCTGACAGCGGTCAAGCTCGGCTTTCGCTGCATCATCGTGGTCGAGATGCCCAGTGAGCTGCCGCTGATCATCGAGCGCTCGCGAGTTCTTGGGGCCACCCCGGTGCTTGGCGTACGCATCAAGCTGTCCAGCCAGGGCGGCGGGCACTGGGCCGAATCGGGGGGCGAACGCTCGATCTTTGGGCTCAACACCACCCAACTCATTGACGCCGTCGATCTCCTCATGCAGGAGGGCATGCTGCACTGCCTGCAGATGGTGCACTACCACCTTGGTTCGCAGATCTCCAATATCCGCGAAATCCGCACCGCCGTCGGCGAGGCCTGCCGGGTTTATGCCGGGCTGGTCAAGGAAGGCGCGGCCATGAAGTATCTCGACCTCGGCGGCGGCCTGGCGGTGGACTACGACGGCTCCCAATCCAATTTCCTCAGCAGCCGCAACTACTCGCTCAACGAATACTGCACAGACATCATCGAGGCGGTGATGACCACCCTCGACGAGCAGAAAATCGACCACCCGATCATCATTACCGAAACCGGGCGGGCGCTGGTCGCCTACTATTCGGTGCTGCTCTTCAACGTCCTCGACAAAACGGTATTTGAGCCCGATCCCCTGCCGGAGGACCTGCCCGGGGACTGCAATCCGCAGCTTACCAACATGCTGGAGTCCCTCAACGGCCTGTCCATCCGCAACATTCAGGAGACCCTTAACGACGCCATCTACTATCGCGACGAGGTGCGGAAGCTGTTCAATCACGGCAAGATCACCCTCAGGGAGCGCTCCCTGGGCGAGAACATTTTCTGGACCACCCTCGGCCGCATCCTTCACACCGCCAAGCAACTCAAGAACGCCCCGGCCGAGCTCAACGAGATCGAGCGTTTGCTCTCCGACATCTATTACTGCAACTTCAGCCTCTTCCAGTCGCTGCCGGATAGCTGGGCCATCGACCAGTTGTTCCCGGTGATGCCCATTCATCGCTTAAACGAGAAGCCGACCCGCAATGCCATCATCGCCGACATTACCTGCGACTGCGACGGCAAGATCGACCGCTTTGTTGACCGTTTCGGCGCCAAGCGCTTCTTGCCGCTGCACGAACTCAAGGAATCGGAGGAGTACTATCTCGGCGTTTTTCTGGTCGGCGCCTATCAGGAGACCCTGGGCGATCTGCACAACCTTCTGGGCGACACCAATGTGGTCACGGTCAGCCTGCACGACAACGGCAAGTTTGACTTCTCCGGCGAGCTCGAGGGTGATACGGTGGCCGATATTCTCAGTTACGTCGAATACGACCCCAAGCGGCTGGCGATGAAGTTTCGAAAGACCGCTGAGATGGCAGTCAAGGAGGGATTGATCTCACCGCTTGAGCGCAAGGCGGTGATGCAGATCTACGATGCCGGGCTGCGCGGCTATACCTATTTCGAACGCTGACCGCTGTTTGCGGTTTTCAGGAAACTACAGCAAGGGGAGAATGTTATGGCAAAAGTATTGATCATCGGTGCCGGCGGCGTTGCCGGCGTTACCGCCCACAAGTGCGCCTTTCTCGCCGAGAGTTTTGGGGAAATCGTCCTGGCCAGTCGAACGCTCAGTAAATGCCAGGCCATTGCCGCCGCCATCAAAGAGCGCTGCGGCCGGGATATACAAGTGCGCCAGGTCGATGCCGACCGCGTCGAGGAAACGGTGGCTTTACTCCGCGAGGTCAAACCGGATCTCTTGGTCAACCTGGCTCTTCCCTACCAGGACCTGGCCCTGATGGAGGCCTGTCTGGCCACCGGAGTCGACTATCTTGATACCGCCAAC
>CAYSON010000181.1:0-7013 GCA_964432635.1 uncultured Desulfopila sp. | reverse complement strand
GTTGCCGACAACATCAGGGGATGATCATCAACAAACGATGCCATCACTGATCGTATTTCGGCACCACCGTCACGGGAATCTTCGTATCTTTAAGCACCGATTTGATCACCCCGCCAACTGAGGTCTTGGCGAACAGGCCACTCTTGGCCCCGATGACGATGAGGTCGCAGCCATACTCCCGGGCTTGGGCGGTGATGTTCTCAGCCACATCCCCCTGGGTGATGAGAATCTCGCGAGTCGACATGTCGCAGACCGCGTCGTCGATCCCCACCAGCTTGCAAAAATTCTGGATGTCATTGCGGATCATCTTGTTGACCGAGGTCTTCCCGGTCAGCGACTTATGGACGTTGGCCTGCTGGGCGTTGACCAGATCCTCCCACTTGTGACGGCCGAGAAGATTCTTGAGTCGGCCATCGACACCCCCCGGAAGGTCTTCGATCACATGAAGCAAAAAGACCTTGGCCTGAAACCGGGTGGCCATGGAATTGGTGAAGTCGAGGGCCGCCTGGCAATTCTTGCTCAGGTCGGTGGCAAACAGGATGGTTGTAATCGGCTTGAGCATCACTGATCTCCATACTCAAAAAAATTATAATGGCGACATTACTTATCAAATCGTCGTCGCCCGTAAAGATGGAAGATAAAAGTCTTGTCTCCTTTGACAAGGCTCTTCTTTTTTATGACATGAGGTCACAACTGTCAAGAATGGGTTCCCTTACCTATCACCGACAAAATATTTAGTCTGAAGTAGAAACACCCAAACCCGCAAAAGACTTGTTCATGATGATTCTCTGCAAGAGTGAATTTCACCTGCACATGGAGGGATTTTCGCTCTGTTTTAAGGTTTTAGAATTCTGGAAATCGTTGGGAAATGATGTCAAGGAGAGGCTCGCTGACAGACGAATGGTTTCCTGCATAAAGCCAACCCTCTCGATCTTGATTGGGCCAATGATCAGACCAATTAATTTATCTCGGTTGTTTGTTGCCGAACGAGCAACCTTCTGTTCAGTGTTGGGCCTGAGAAAAGTTTACGTACCAAACTCGACATGCCTGCCCCGAAAAACTCTCTTTAATCAAAAGTTCCAGACGCCGAAAATGGTGCCACGCTCCCCTCACGGCCAAGAAAATTGCGAGCACAAAACACTCGTGCTGTGCATACTGTGCAATCTCGAAGCGCGCCTCTGTTTTGCGATGAGTTCAACATATATCAATATATTATCACGATATTCCAAATTGTTACAGAAAATAACATATTACATGTAATATTCCTTGACATGTTTCGAGCTTGTGTTTCTATATACCATTTGGCAGGCTGTAATAATTGTGTATTTTAGCTACTCAGCGCAATTCTTTAATCGAGCCTTTTTACATTTCCGATCACATCGATAATCAACAAAAAAGGGAGGTGAACGTATTTAGGCGGCCACAGTGGAGATGTGTTTTGAAGTCAGTCCGGCGGCCTCGGTTTTCCAGCGGGATAAACCGTGACCTTGTTTGACTTCAAAAATCCGTAATTCAACAAGGCAACAAGGAGGGAGTATCATGAGCAAACGTAAGTGGGCGATGCTGTTGGCTGGTGCACTGGTATTGGGCATGAGTGGAGGCATGGGTTCGGCTCTGGCACAAGATAAGCCGATTGAACTCACCTTCTCGAACTTTTTCCCCGCACCCCATAAGAACAGCGTTCTTATCGAGGAGTATGCTAAGGCTATCGGAGAAAAGACCGGCGGGAAGGTTAAAGTCACTCTCTTTCATGGCGGCACCTTGACTCCAGCGGCACAAGTTTACGACGGCGTGACGAAAAGTCTGTCTGATATGGGCATGTCCTCCCTAGGGTATACCCGAGGCCGTTTCCCTCTCACCGAAATTATCGACCTGCCCTTGGGATATAAAAGCGGCTTAGCTGCCACCAAGGTTGCCAACGCATATTTGGCGAAGTTCCAGCCGAAAGAGCTCACCGACACCCAAGTGATGTTTCTCCATGCCCACGGCCCTGGGGTTCTCCATACCAAAAAGCCGGTGGCCAATCTTGCCGATCTGAAGGGCACCAAAGTGAGCTGCACCGGACTCAGTGCGAAAATCGTCGAAAAGCTCGGTGCTGTCCCGGTAGCCGCACCAATGCCGGAACGATATGACTCTATATCGAAAGGAGTAAGCGACGGCGGCATGTTCCCCGTGGAAGCCTTGAAAGGTTGGAAACTTGCTGAAGTTGTCAAGAGCACCACCCTTAACTTCGGCTCCGCCTACACCACCGCCTTTTTTGTGACCATGAACAAGGACAAATGGGCCTCGCTGTCGCCTGAAATTCAAAAGGTCTTCAATGAGGTGAACGCCGAGTACATCGTCAAGTTCGGCGAGGTATGGGATGCGATCGACAAAGAAGGCTCCGAATTCGCTAAGACTCAAGGTGTTACCACCATCGCCCTGACACCAGAAGAGGACGCCAAGTGGTCTGAGGCGGTCAAGCCCATCCTGGCCGAATATACCGATAATATGGCCAAGAAGAGCCTACCCGGAGCGGAAGCCCTGGAGTTCTGCACGAGCGAACTCAAAAAGTATCAGCAATAACAAGATAAACCGGCATTCGAGGACGATAAGCCACCTCGAATGCCGGTGTTTGCGAAACAATCAATGGGATAGGTACAGAAATGGAGTGGCTGAGCAAGCAAACCGAAGGATTGTGTAACATCCTCAATTTTATTGCCGGTTGCGCATTGACCTGCATGATGCTGTTGACAGTCTCCGACGTCATCCTTCGTTTTTTCAAGATTCCCATCATCGGAGCATACGAGCTGGTGGCGTTTGGCGGAGGCCTTGTGATCGGCCTTTCCTTGCCAATCACCACCTTCAGAAAAGGACATATTCTTGTCGATGATTTTATCAAGAAATTCTCGAGAGGGGTACGGAACGCGTTTCATCTCATCACACGGATTCTTGGGTTAGTCCTCTTCTCGGTTTTGGGCTGGAATATGTACCTTATGGGCATGGATATGATCAGGAGCGGCGAGGTTTCCCTGACACTCCAATTGCCTTTTTATCCGGTGGTTTTCGGAATCGGCGTTGCCTGTATTGTCATGTGTCTGGTGTTCATAGTCCAGATCTACAATGTCTTTGGAGGAAGCTATGAATGAAGTACAGGTGGGGTTGCTCGGCTTGGTACTCGTCTTGGTGTTGTTTCTTACCGGGATTGAACTGGCCTTTGTCATGACACTCGTAGGCTTCGTGGGCTTTTCCTACCTGCGTTCGTTAAATGCCGGCTTCAATCTCCTGGCAAAAGACTTCTTTGATGTTTTCGCCTCCTATGGTTTCACTGTCATTCCCCTTTTCGTCCTGATGGGACAAATCGCGTATAATGCTGGAATAGCCAAACGCTTATACGACGCCTCGTATAAGTTCATCGGCCATATTCCCGGCGGTCTAGCAATGGCGACGGTTGCCGGAGCCACCGCCTTCAAGGCAATCTGCGGCTCTTCCTCAGCCACCGCAGCGACCTTCGCGGTTGTGGCGATCCCCGAGATGGACCGATACAATTACGGAAGGAAATTATCCACCGGGGTGGTGGCCGTCGTCGGCACCCTTGGTGTCTTGCTTCCGCCTAGTGTCACCTTGATCGTTTTCGGTATCATTACCGAACAATCCATCGGCAAGCTCTTTCTGGCAGGATTGATTCCCGGCCTGTTGATCGCCGCCTTCTTTATCGTCATCATCTACTGCTGGTGCAAAATCGATCCGCTAATGGGTCCAAAAGGGGAACGTTCGACCTGGAGTGAGCGATTCAAGACGATTCCTGAAGTAATGTGGGTCATGCTGATATTTGTCCTCACCATCGGCGGGTTGATGAACGGCCTTTTTACCCCTACCGAGGCCGGTAGTGTTGGCACCTTTGCAGTGCTGGTGCTCTCTCTGCTGAAACGAGACATCGGCTTCAAGGGATACTGCAAATCCGTCAACGAATCTCTCCAAACGGCCTGCATGGTCATGGTGCTCATTGCTGGCTCGCAGGTCCTTGGGCACTTTCTGGCTGTGACCCGAATACCGATGATCGCGGCGGATTGGATCGTCTCCCTGCCTTTTCCGCCATGGTTGACCATGCTCGGGATTATTGCCATTTACCTGATCGGCGGCTCCTTTATTGATGATCTTGCCTTCATGGTGCTGGCAACGCCAATCTTTTATCCGGCAATAGGCAAGCTGGGGTACGATCCGCTATGGTTTGGGATAATGATCGGCATAACCGTCATGGTGGGGGTTGTCATCCCCCCGGTGGCCATCAATGTGTTCATCGTGCGGGCCGTTACCCGCGAATCGTGGAATACGATTTTTGCCGGGGTCTATCCATTTTTGCTGAGCTTGGCATTTGTCGCGGCACTGCTCTTTGTCTTCCCTGGCCTCGCCACGTGGCTACCGAATACCCTGATGAAATGAACCATGACCGGTGCTGTGGTGCACGGATGATCTCCTCCTCTACATGATTGAGATAAGATAATCTTTACTGCCACCCGGTTCAGCAGGAGGGAGGATGAACAACAGCGACTACGACCAGCTGATGCTACTTGTGCAAAAACGGCGAAGCATTAGAAGGTTCAAGAGCGATCCACTCGAGAAAGATCTCATCAACAAGATCCTTGAGGTCGCCCGCTGGGCCCCCTCCGGCTTTTCCACTCAGCCGTGGGAGTTTGTCGTCCTCACCGAAAAGGAACATCGCCAGGCAATCGTTCGCTTCACCGCCCCCTATTGGCAGGCCTGCCTGGATATGGAGCAGGCGCGACCACAGTGGCAGGGAAAAACATGGCAGCTCAAGGGGATGACCAACGAACCAGGCGATTATGCCGAGGCCCCGGCGTATATTTTGGTCTTTGGTGACCCCCGCGCCCTTGACGCCCTCCCCATGGGGGTGCAGTGTGACAAACACCGCAAACAGTTGATATACCAATCAAGTCTCGCCAACGCCTTTCTTTACATGCAATTGGCCGCGGCGAGCCTCGGTCTGGCGGCGCAGTGGTATTCGGCAGTGCAAAACCCCTACAGCAGCTGCCTGATTAAAAAATACCTTGGGGTCCCCGAGCAATTCGATATCTACGACATGATGGTTCTTGGCTACCCGGCGCTCACCCCGACCAAGAAGTTTTTGCGTAAATTCGATGAAATGGTTCACTTAGGTGTCAGCAACAGCGCCTCCTTTCGCAGCGACGAGCAGGTTCGCGATTTTGTCAGGAGAGCCCGTGCCTGGGTCACCGGTATGCATGCCAAAAAAGCCCCAGCTTGAAGAAGGCCAGGCCGGCCATATCTCCCCAAATGACTATTCACGACAACCCCTTGCCACAATCCTCCCATGAACAACAACCCATCTTTTGAAAACCACCGGTATTTCAGTCTCTTCCCAAGAATTATCAACCGACTGTCATTCCGGACCAATTCCCATACCATTATTCCCTTCCTCCTCTCCAAAAAAGAGCGGAGGCAATCCCGGCCAGACTTCACCCTCAATGCCCTGGCTGAGTGCCCAAAAGAGCTGATCGTCCCGCAAACACCCCGCGTGGTCCGCCTCTCGCTCGAGAATGCCGCCCTGCCGATCCTCGACGAGTCGGTACGTCAACGCCTTGCCGCCAGCCTTGCTCCGCATTATCGTGGCAAGCTTTCGCCACAGGAACTGCGTACGGCAGTGGACAGCGCTCACCACCAACTCGATTGTGGCAATAGCGGGGAGATGGAAGGTGACGCCTTGCGGCGCAGTCTCGACAATCACCGCTTGCATGGGTATTTCTCCCAAATCGACTGGTGCCTTGACCACTGGGGTTGCCCGGAGGACATCGTCGAGATGGTCGACACCACCTTTACCGTGCCGACCCCTCGTATCGAGTTCACCACCGTCGCCACCCCCCCCATTCTCGCCCTGCAACTCCTCGCCAACACCTTTCCTTCGGTCCTCTTTACCTTGGACTATGCGCCGGAAACCAGCACCGCTTGGACCGAGGTGCAGTTTCATCCTTTCCCGCCCTTTGGTTATTAGTGCCTTGCTCCGAGAAAACTGTCAGGAAATGCAAGAAAATGGGTTTTGGAAAATATTTGCGTCTGAGACGCCCCCAAGGCACTTATCCCCGGAGGGGATTACAGGTCCTTGGGTTGCGGGCGTCTGCCCGCCAAAGGTAGGCGAGCCATGAAGACCCCGCAGCTGATCGTGACCGAGAAGGCGACAAAGCTTCTCGAAGAACACTTCCCCGGCAAGGAGCGCAGCCCCATCCGCCTTTTTGTCAAGCTGGGCGGCTGCGGCATCCGCAGCTTCGGGGTGTCCCTCGAGCCTGCCAAAAGATCCGACGCAATCTTTGACATCAGCGGCTTTCGCTACATCATCAATAAAGTGCTGCTCAACAACGTGCAGCCGATCACCGTGGACTCCGACGGCTTTGGCTTCCGCATCAGCGGTCGGGGGATCGCCCCCCATCATGGCTGCGGTAATTGCGGCTATATGTGCGGCGACGGCAATCGTTGTTTGGGCACCTGCAAAACCTGCACGCTCAAATGTGGCCATGGGCTGCGCCACCGACAGAGAGATGCCGGCAAGCCCTAAACGTGTCGTTGCTGCATCTTTGATCTGTTCCCGAAAAGCAGTCCTCTTTGGCGGTTTTGGCATCTACCCCTTCTTCCTGCGGCCAAAGGACAACCCAAGCTTGGTCATGCGACTGCGCAGGGTGTTGGGGTGTACACCGAGCAGGGCGGCGGCACCGTTTCGGCCACTGATTCGCCCTTTGGTTAAGACCAAGACACGCTGCAGATGGCTGCGCACCGCGGCATCAAGCGTCACATCTTGACCCTCCTCGCCTACCGGTATCACGCCATGATTCCGCCCTTCTCGCTCCCGGAGGAGCGGCCATTGCAACAATCCCTGACGATGCTCAATCAAGGCCCGCTCCACCACATTCTCCAACTCCCGAACATTTCCCGGCCAGGAGTATGCCTCCAAGGGGGCAAGCGACTGCGGCGTCACCACCGGCATCCCATGGATTCCCATCTCCTTG
>CAYSON010000180.1:3241-7039 GCA_964432635.1 uncultured Desulfopila sp. | reverse complement strand
GGCTGACGTGGATCTTGTCAAGGTACTTGAAACTCTTCAACACCCGCGAAAACACGGCGCGAATGCCGATCTCGTCAACATCGCGCATGGTGTAGACGGTGCAGCCGGATTTCTTGATCAGCTCTTTTTCCTGTTGATCGAGGTCTCGCACGCCGATCAGGGCGACGTTCTCCGCCTTGACCTTGGCGCCGGGGCAACCGACATCCACCAGCTGCGGGGCCCCCTGGCCGAGCAGAACCGCCAGGGCCATGCCGTGGACGTTCTGGCTGTGCGAGGTTTCGGGGGTATTAAAGTCGCCGTGGGCGTCGATCCAGATGAGGCCAAGGTCGCCGCCATCGGCAACGCCGCCTACGGTGCCGATGGCGGCGCTGTGGTCACCACCGAGAAAGATGGGTATTTCTCCCCTGACCACCGCTTCCCGGCCCAGACGGTAGGCCTGTTCGCAAGCCTGGCGAATCAGCGGTAGCCGTTCTTGCAAACTGGTGTTGGCGAGGGCGTAGTGGCCGGGAATGGTGATGTCGCCGCTGTCGAAGACCACGTAGCCGAGGCCGCGCAGGGTGCCGGCGAGGTCGGCGTAGCGGACTGCGCTCGGTCCCATGTCGACGCCGCGATGGTTCTGGCCGAGGTCCATGGGTACCCCGATAATGCGCACGATCTTGGCCATAAGACTATTCGTTTTTCAGGTGGTTCCAGAGGTTGACGATAAAGTCCTGGACGTTGGTGAGGATCGCCTGGGCCTGGGCCGAGCCGCGGTTGGCGAGTTTGTCGGCGCTGAACTCGGACATGTCGACCACATAGAAATAGACCGGCCGCACCGATCCATCGCCTAGCACCTTGTAGCCGGGGGTCATGTTACCGAAGGCAATGGAGTGCAACTGGGTGGCCATGGTGATCACCGTCGTCGCCTGGCGGGCATGAACGCGCATCAGGTTCTGCGAATCGTAGACATTGCCCACCGTTTCCGGAAGCGGCCCGTCGTCGCGGATGGAACCGGCCAGCACATAGGGAATGTTGTGCTTTTCACAGGCATACATGATGCCATTATTTATACCCATCTTGGTGATGGCCGCCTTGATCGAGCCGGCCTGTCGCACCTCGTTGAGGATGTCGAGGTGGTTGTAGTGGCCCATCGGCTGCAGCAGCTGGGTGTAGATGTTCTGGCCCAGCCCGGTGTTGTAGATGGCCGCCTCGATGTCGTGGGTGGCCAGGGCGTTGCCGGCCATCAGGGCGTGGCAGAAGCCGTTTTCGATCAGCCCTTGCATGGCGTTGCGGGAGTCCTTGTCGAAGGCCACCGCCGGGCCGAGTACCCAGACGATATGGCCGTGCTCGCGGTCGTGCTTGAGGATCTCGTAGAGGGCGTCGTAAGAATGGGAAAAAGGTGTCTCGCGGGTGCCACGCGAGCGAAAGGCGAACTTGTCGGTGTTGGCGGCGGTCTGGGCAAAGCCCTTTTCGTGGACGAGGATGCCCTCCTCGCCGTTTTCGGTGCGTCCGGTGACCACCAGATCGCCCTTTTGCAGGCGGCGCGCCTCGACCACCTGTATGCGTTCATCCTTGACCACGAACACCGCATCCATGCGCGATTCCGGGGCAAGAAGCCAGGTACCGGAGGCCATCTTGATATACTCGGGATGGTTAGAGGTGGCGTGGTAGTTGCCCGGGGCAATACCGTCGCCCGGGGCCGGGGCCAGGGTTGCTGCGGGGCTCTGCTGCAGGCGGGGAGCGGTGAAATCGGGTGGGGTATAGATGTGGTTGAGTTGCATGGCGGCCTCGCTGTCGTAATGGCAGTGTTTATGCGGCTCTTGTCCGCGTCGTGATCAAGAACGAGAATTGTATACAATTTCCGCCATTATAGAAGGGGCACGACAAAAATGCAATGCACGATGGCGAGAGTGTATCGATGCTTGCGTTGGCGAAGGAATCCTTCTACAATGAATATTCCCGAGATTACTTGCGTTTTACCATTTCTGCCCAACGCTGCAATCGATTATGATTCTCTCCGCCTATCTCACCACCGGCCTGGCCATCAAGATCTTCTCACGGTTGTCCAAGACCGATATCTTTGTGCATGGGAAAGAAAACCTGCCGGCCGGGCCGATCATTTTCGTGGTCAATCACTTCACCCGCATCGAGACCCTGCTGCTGCCCTACTCCATCTACCAGCTGACCCAGAAGCCGGTGCTGTCGCTGGCTGCCGCCTCGTTGTTCAAAGGTGGCCTGGAAAAATTCTTTTCCATGGTCGGCGTGGTGTCCACCGACGACCCGCGGCGTGACGAGCTGATCATCAGGAACCTGCTCACCGGAGCCTCCGACTGGATCATCTTCCCGGAAGGGAGCATGATCAAGACCAAGAAGATCGTCCAGGAGGGCCGGTATATGTTGGCCGACCCGGCCGGGATGCGCGAACCGCACACCGGTGCCGCGGTGCTGGCCATGCGCGCTGAGTTGTTGCGGCGGCGCCTGCTGCACACCGCCCGCAGCGAGCCAAGCACGCTGGCGGCGCTGCTCGCCGCTCTCGGCATTGAATCGATCGATGCGGTGGTGACCACCCCGGTGACCATCGTCCCGGTCAACCTCACCTACTATCCAATCCGCACCGCCGAGAACATCGCCCTGCAGGTCGCCTCGCGCCTGGTCAAGGACATGTCGGAGCGGATGGTCGAGGAGATCATGACCGAGGGCACCATGCTGCTCTCCGGGGTCGATCTCGATATCCGCTTCGGCGCACCCCTGGCCATTGCCGAGTTTCTGCAGCGCCAGGGCGTGGAGGAGGCGGCGCAGAGCGAAGCGGTTACCGGCTATGGACTCTCTCCTTTGCAGAAAGAGAAGATGCGACCGGTGGCCTATGCGGTCATGCAGCGCTATATGCACGATATCTACGCCATGACCACCATCAACCACGAGCATCTCCTTGCCGCCTTTCTGCGCATGTATCCCTTCAAGGAGATCCGCGAGAGCGAGTTGAAACGGCGCATCTTTTATGCCGCTTCCCTGGTCACCGGCAAGGATGGCGGGAAGGACATCTTTTTTTTACACCGCTCTTTGCGGGAGAATCAGGCCCATCTGCTCACCGATGATCGCTACCGTAAATTTGCCAATTTTTTCACCTTGGCCGAGGAGAAGGGCATCCTTGCTCGTCGCGGCGACATGCTGGTCTGCGATCGCTGCCAGTTGTCCGGGCCGCTCAGCGTCCACCGCGGCCGTATCAACAATCCCGTCGAAGTCATGGCCAACGAGGTCGAGCCGCTGACCCATCTCTCCGCCCTGCTACGCCGCCTGGCGCGACTCCCTTCGTTCTATGTCAGGTACGCCATCGTTAGCTACCTCCTCGGAGAGGATCGGGCTGCCTTTGATCAAGCCTGTCGGAAATTTCCCGCTGTGACGAATGAACAGCGCGCTCTTGATGGGCGGTCGTTTTTGCTGCCGAGCTGGCGGCGAAACCTCGGGGTGGTCTTGGTCCACAGCTATTTGGCAAATCCTGCCGAGGTGCGTGGCCTGGCCGAGTACCTGCGGTGCCGCGGCATCTGGGTGTTCGCTCCGCGCCTGCCCGGCCATGGCACCTGCGTTGAGGATTTGGCAGCCAGCAGACGGCGGGAGTGGGTGGAGACGGTCGAAAGCGGCTATGTCTTGCTGCGCACCATCTGCCGCCGGGTGGCGGTGGGTGGTGTCGCCTTCGGCGGCAGCCTGGCCCTCGACCTGGCCGCACGGGTCCAGGGCGGTGGTCTGGCGGGAGTCTTTGCCGTGTCGCCGCCCCAGTCCCTCAAGGACTATTCGGCAAGGCTGGTTCCTCCCGGCGATGTC
>CAYSON010000180.1:2645-3231 GCA_964432635.1 uncultured Desulfopila sp. | reverse complement strand
AAGCTGGAAGATGCCAACAATGCCTATCTGCAGTTTGCCGGAGATGGCGGAGGAAGCAACTATTCACGCAACCCGGTATCGGGGATACAGGAGGTGGGAGATTTTCTTGAAGAGCTTCGCGGGCGCTACGAGAAGATTCACGTGCCGGCCCTGATCCTGCAAAGCGAGGCCAATGCGGTGGTTGACGCCAAGGGGTCGCAGCGGCTTTTTGCGCAAATTGGCGCCACCGACAAGGAGTTTTGTCTGCTGGCGGGCGCAAAACATATTATGGTCGCTGACGAGGGGGCAGGGCATATCCATGCCAAGATCGCTGCCTTTCTGCGGAGATTATAGGGGGGTATAATGGACAACGACGAGCACTGGCCGGAGCTGTGGCTTGAATATTGCGAAGCCTTTCCCGAATCGGCACCGGCACTGCTGCGCCCCAATTGCCATCCCCGCTGTTTGCTGCACAGGGGTGGAGCCAAGCGGGCGCTGGTCCTGGTGCATGGATTGACCGATTCGCCGGCGCTCCTTGCCGACCTCGCTGACTATTTTCACCACAACCTCGGCTACGACGTTTATCTGCCGCTGCTGCAGGGGCACG
>CAYSON010000180.1:2021-2635 GCA_964432635.1 uncultured Desulfopila sp. | reverse complement strand
GCCGCAGGGCATGCGCCAGGTGCGTCTCGAACAATGGCTGGCTAACGTCCGCTTCGCCGTGGGGTGCGCATCTCTAAAAAACGCCTCGGTGGCCCTCGGCGGCCTTTCCACTGGCGGCGCCCTCAGCTTCTACCTGGCGGCGAGTGGAGAGCAACCCCACGCCGATCTCTATCTTTTCTCTCCCGCCCTGGGGCTTGCCCCCGGGCCCGCAGGTATCCCCGGCCGCTGGGCGGAGTGGCTGCTCGAACGGCCGTGGGTGGTGGCGATTGACCGTATCCTTGACCGTTTTCGGCCGCTGGTTGGACGCTACCCATATCGTTATGACTGGGTACCATTGGTGAGCGCGGCTCAGCTGGTGCGGTTGATGCGGATGATCGATCGGCTCCACCCCACCACCCTTACCGGAAAGATCTTTGCCGCCTGGAGCGAGAGCGACCAGGTGGTCAGCATTGCCAAGATCGCCGCCTTGACCAGACAGCTGGGGCAGGCGCGGCTCTTTACCTTTGTGTTGCCGGAGGCGGAAGGGGTTGTCCACGCCTCAGTGGTTCTGCGGCAGCCCATCACAGCGGAGAGCGGAGAGGGGGAACTGCTTCTGGCGGCCAACCCCCGATTTG
>CAYSON010000180.1:0-2011 GCA_964432635.1 uncultured Desulfopila sp. | reverse complement strand
CATCGACCGCGCCGCGGGTTCGCCTGGGAATGGGGTGAGCAGTTCTGAATGAATTTGAGTTTTACGGTGGAGTCGGGTAGGTTGCACATCGGGCAGGGAGCGATCGGAGAGTCTGCCCTGCTTTCGTGGGTAATTGGCGAAATGGTGGCTGCGGCCGCCTCATACATGAGGGAATAGAGCGATGGTTAAGACAATTCTTATCACCGGGGCAACCTCTGGCTTTGGTCGGGCCTGTGCGGAACTTTTCGCCGCCAGGGGGTGGCGACTGATACTCACGGGGAGGCGGGGCGACCGCCTCGATCAACTGCGACAAAGCCTGGCGCCGGCCATGGTTCATACCGCCGCTTTTGATGTCCGCGACCGCGCTCAGGTCGAGCAGATGTACCAGGATTTGCCGAATGCATTCCGCGACATCGATGTGCTGCTCAACAATGCCGGGCTGGCATTGGGCATTGCTCCGGCCCACGAGACCGACCTTGAGCAGTGGGAGACCATGGTCGATACCAACATCAAGGGTCTGCTCTATATGACCAGACGGTTCTTGCCCGACATGGTCGGGCGCAATCGCGGCCATGTGGTGAATATCGGCTCGGTTGCTGCCTCTTGTCCTTATCCCGGCGGCAACACCTACGGTGCCACCAAGGCCTTCGTTCAACAATTTTCCCGCAACCTGCGGGCCGACGTGCACGGCACCGGGGTGAGGGTCACCAACATCGAACCAGGATTGGCGGAGAGCGAATTCGCCCTGGTCCGTTTCAGCGGCGACAGGGACAAGGCCGCCAAGGTCTACGAAGGAACCGAGCCACTGTCTCCGAGTGATATCGCCGAGATCGTGCTGTGGACGGTGGAGCGCCCCGCCCATGTCAATATCAACTGCGTCGAAGTCATGCCCACCTGTCAGAGTTGGGCGGGTTTGGTCGTGGCGCGCAAGAGCTGAACCACTCAAAACAGTTGAGGAAAAGATGAGACGATTGCCGATAATTCTGCTGGCGCTGCTCCTTTTGGCGCAACCGATGCGGGTCTCCGCCGCCGATGAGATGCTCTGGGAAAAGACCCTGCCCTTCAAGGAAGCCACCATCAGCTACCTGATCAAAGGGATGGAGGAGGGCCACGAGACCCTCTATATCCGCAAGGGCGGCAAGGAGCGGGCCACCCACCGGGAAACGGTGTCGAACATGATGGGCATGAAGATGACCAACTCCACCGTCACCATCAGGGACGCCGAGTTGATCTATACCTACGATCTTGCCAAGCGTGAGGGTTTTAAATCGGTCAACCCGCAGAAACACATGATCGAAGAGTACAAAAAGTTGTCGCCGGCGGATCAGGCCAAGGTGCGGGAGAGCGCCAAGAAAATGGGGATGGCCTTTACCGAAGGCATGGACGGCAAGGTCTCGGCCAATGCCGTGGAGATTCTCGGCTACTCCTGCGACAAGGTTGAAATTATGGGCGGATCAGTGACATATCTTATTCATGATACCGATATCACCTTGAAAACCGAGATGAATATCATGGGCATGAGCTTGACCATGATCGCGGAAAAGGTCGATAAGGGTAAGGCCGACGATCGTTTTTTCCAGCATCCGCCGGGCATCGTCGCTGAAGTTAACGCCCAGGCTGATGAGATCGCCAAGAGCATGGCAATCCAGGCCATCGCCATGCTCAAGAATCCAGAGGGCGCCAAGAAAAATCTGCTGCTGCCGCCTCAGGCCCTGGGCGAGGGTGGCATGGACATGTCTCCGGAAGAACGGGAGGAGATGATGCAGCAGATGGAAGAGATGATGAAAGGGCTGCATGGGGTAAAAAAGCCACAGTGAAAGGGCGTTACCGGCACCCGCCGGAGCCGGGAAAAATCTGTTGACACCGCCACCCCAGCGGTATATAGTGCCCGCCTACGCTGCTCCGGAAGGCCCGGCGGCGTTGGTATGTGCCTGCAAAATGTGCAGGAAATGTACCTCTAATCCTCGGTAGCTCAGTCGGTAGAGCAGGT
Source organism: uncultured Desulfopila sp. (assembly GCA_964432635.1). Taxonomy (GTDB): domain Bacteria; phylum Desulfobacterota; class Desulfobulbia; order Desulfobulbales; family Desulfocapsaceae; genus Desulforhopalus_A. The sequence goes on along the minus strand of CAYSON010000180.1, from coordinate 21 downwards.
GGCTGTTAACCACCTTGTCGG
>CAYSON010000179.1:6802-7049 GCA_964432635.1 uncultured Desulfopila sp. | reverse complement strand
TCTCGGTGGGGTTGCGTCCTCACGACAAATACAATAAGATGACCCCCGACATGATTTCCCTTCCCCTCTTCTGCGATATGATAATATGGACGTATCTACAGCTATATACGACGAAAGTAAGATAAAAACCCTGAGCTCTCTCGACCATATCCGCAAGCGGCCGGGTATGTATATCGGACGTCTCGGCGATGGCTCCAACCACGATGACGGTATCTACATTCTGCTCAAAGAGGTGGTTGACAACGCC
>CAYSON010000179.1:6569-6792 GCA_964432635.1 uncultured Desulfopila sp. | reverse complement strand
TCGGCAAGCTTGTTGATTGTGTTTCGACCATAAACACTGGTGCAAAATACAATACCGAAGTGTTCCAGTTTTCCGTAGGTCTCAACGGAGTGGGGACAAAGGCAGTTAATGCTCTCTCTGAAGTATTTATTGTAACTGCCTATCGAGAAGGGAGATTCGCCTCTGCAAAATTCTCCGAAGGCAAGCTCCTCGAGCAAAATGAAGGAGACACTGTGGAGAAAAA
>CAYSON010000179.1:2132-6559 GCA_964432635.1 uncultured Desulfopila sp. | reverse complement strand
GGCGCGGCCGCGATTTCGGCGCGGAGCGGCAGCGGCGGCGTGGCGGCGGCGGGCAGCGGCGGGCTCCGGGCGGGGGCCGGCGGTTCAGGTTTCGCCGAGTTGGCCGTCGCGCACGCGCACGATGCGGTGGCAGGCTTCGGCGAAGCGGCGCTCGTGGGTGGCGATGAGCACGGCGATCTTTTCCTGCTCGGCGAGCTCCTTGAGCAGGGCGAAGGAGATACCGAGGAGAAAAACGGCACCTATATCGAGTTTTTGCCGTCCGCAAAATTATTTCCCGAATTTGCCTTCGATCCGATTTTTGTTGAAAAACGGCTGTGGCGGTACGCCTATCTCAATGCCGGGTTGAAGATTTATTACGATAAAAAAGTCTTTTATTCCGCCAATGGTCTGCTTGATCTCCTCGACAAGGAGTTGGGGGGAACTCAACTCTATCGTCCCATCTACTATCGCGATTCCACTTTGGAATTCGCCTTTTCCCATACCGACACCTTTAGTGACTGCTACTATTCCTTCGTCAACGGTACCTATACCAGCGAGGGGGGCACCCATCTCTCCGCCTTTCGCGAGGGAATTCTTAAAGGGATCAATGAATTCTCCGGAAAAAAATTCGTCAACACCGACGTCCGCGACGGCATTGTCGGCACTCTGGCGATAAAGATCAAGGATCCGGTCTTTGAGTCACAGACCAAAAACAAACTCGGTAATACCGAAATCCGTTCCTGGATTGTCTCCAAGGTGCGCGATGCTGTTTCCAGCGCACTTTATAAAGACACGGAATCAGCGCAGATTCTCATAGAGAAAATTCTCCGCAACGAGGACGTTCGCAAGGAATTGCAAAGTGTTCGCTCTGAAGCCCGGGCCAATGCCAAAAAGGTCGCCTTCAAAATCGATCAGCTCAAGGATTGCAAGTACCATCCCAGAAAGGACAAGCCGTCCACTGAGGAAAAAGAGAACATGGTTTTCATCACCGAGGGTCAATCGGCGGCGGGTTCGATTGTCTCTTCTCGTGATCCGATGACACAGGCGGTTTTTTCCCTCAAGGGTAAACCGTTCAATGTGTATGGACAGAAAATGGCAGTACTCTATAAAAACGAAGAGTTGTATGCCCTGATGCGGGCTCTCAATATTGAGGAGTCGATTTCCGATCTTCGTTACGACAAGGTCATACTGGCTACCGATGCCGACGTTGACGGTCTCCATATCAGGAACCTGCTCCTAACGTTTTTTCTCCACTATTTCGAGCCGTTGGTAAAGCTGGGCCATATCTATATTCTGGAGACACCGATTTTTCGGGTGCGCAATAAAGTGGAAACGGTCTATTGCTACTCCGAGCAAGAAAAGCAGCGCGCCACCACTCGTCTATCCGGCAACAAGGGCGGCACTGTCGAAATCACTCGCTTCAAGGGGTTGGGAGAAATATCTCCAAAGGAATTTAAGCAGTTTATCGGCCCAAACATTCGACTCAAGAATGTCACCCTGGACTCCCTCAGTGAAGTCAACCAGGTGTTGACGTTTTATATGGGCAAGAACACCCCGGCGCGAAGAAAGTACATCATGGATCATTTGATTCTCACTGACTAAGCATAGCCCATTTTTTAGCATCCGATTATCCGCAGAAAAATACGATCTCAAGACATGGAAGCTCATCCCGGAAAACTGCACCGATTGTTCGACAAGAATTTTCTCGAATACACCTCTTATGTTATTCGCGAAAGGGCCATTCCATCAGTTGAAGATGGTCTGAAACCAGTGCAGCGCCGCATCCTGCAGACCCTTTTTAACATGGAGGATGGCCGCTTCCACAAGGTGGCCAACGTCGTCGGCGAGACGATGAAACTCCATCCCCATGGGGATCAAAGCATCTTCGCCGCGTTGGTCAATCTCTCCAACAAAGGGTACCTTGTCGACCAGCAGGGCAACTTTGGCAATATCTATACGGGAGATAGGGCTTCGGCCGCGCGCTACATTGAATGTCGACTCTCGCCACTGGCGAAGGAAGTTCTCTTCAATAAAGATTTAACCACCTTTGTTGAATCCTACGACGGGAGGATGCAAGAACCGGTGACCTTGCCGGCAAAGTTGCCCTTGCTGCTGATGATGGGAGCGGAAGGTATTGCCGTTGGTATGGCCACCAAGATATTGCCACACAACTGCTGTGAATTGCTTGAGGCTCAGAAATGCATCCTTCGGGACGAGCCATTCACCGTATATCCGGATTTTCCTCAGGGTGGTTACGTTGATGTCAGCAACTATGAAGACGGTAACGGCAAAATTCGTTGCCGGGCAAAGATAGAGGAACAAAATGATAAAACCATTATTATCAAAGAAATTCCCTATACCACCACTACCCAATCGCTGACGGATTCCATTGAGAAAGCGGCTAAGGCGGGGAAGATCAAGATTGTCTCGATCAATGACTACACCGCTGAACAGGTTGAGATAGAGATCAAGTTGGCCCGCGGCATCTACGCCAAAGATACTATTGAGGCTCTCTACGCCTTTACCGATTGCGAGGTGTCAATCGTCCCCAACCTGACCTTGATCAACGGGATAACCCCTGAAACCTCGACGGTGAGCGAGGTGCTCCGCTTGAACACCAGCAGGTTGAATAGCGATCTGGAAAAGGAATTGCGAATTGAGCAAGCGCGCCTTGAGGAAAAACTGCATGGAAAAATCCTAGAGCAGATCTTTATCGAGGAGCGCCTCTATAAAAAGATCGAAGAAGAGACCAGTTATGCATCCATCGTTACCACGGTGCGACAATCGTTCACGCCATACAATGAACAGTTGATGCGGCCGATAACCACCGCGGACGTGGAGCATCTCTTGGAAATTCGTATCAAGCGCATTTCCCGGTACGACCTCAACAAACAAGAAAAAGAGATCAAAGATATCCGCAAACGGATCAAGGAAATCTCTAAATCCCTTAAAGATATGACGCAATTCACCATTGAGTTTCTCGATGACGTGTTGCGCAAATATGGTCACCTTTACCCACGTCGCTCCGAGTTAAAAGAATTCTCGGAGGTTAGTGCCCGATCTGTGGCCATCTCAAATCTCTTGACAGTGTATAATCGTCAAAGCGGGTTTCTTGGGCACCAAATCAAGGAAGAACACCCCGGAGAGGATATTGTCGTTGCCTGCTCTGAGTACGACAGGTTATTTCTGATTTTTATGGATGGCACCTACAAGGTCATTCCGGTTACCGAAAAGCTCTATGTCGGCAGTGACATGCTGTGGTTCGGCGTAGTGGAGAAGGAACTGGTGTTCAATGTCATCTACCGTGACGGTGCAGAAAACCTGGCATATATCAAGCGATTCCATATGCCGAGCTTTATTTTGGACAAAGAGTATCGGCTCTTTCCCGAGCACAAGCGCTCCAAAATTCTTTATCTCGATTTTGGAAAAAACAAGCGTGTGAAAATCTCGCTGGTGCCTTCGTTGCGCGCCAAATCCAACAGCCTCGACATCATCTTTGACAATTTTCTCATCAAAAATGTTGCCGCCAAAGGAAAACGCCTTGCCAATCGGGGCATTCGCAGAATACTGCCGCTTGATGGGAAAAGCGAACTCCCAGAACAAAAAAACCTTTCTTTGCCGGGTTTATCCCCAACAAAATCCCAGGAACACGATGCAGCGGATGGGCGAAAAAATGGTGAGGATGACGAAGAAGATCGGTAAAAAGAATGAATAGGATGTATAGTTAATCTCTTTTCACGCATCCTCTGATAATTCGCCCTGCAGGGAATGCTGTCCGGCGTGAAGGATACGCACCCAAAGAAAATCTCCCACCGCTACGGGAGCGCGACAATCTTTGATTTGCACGATATGGTTGGTGTCAGTGCGCCCGCGCAGGTCGCTGCCGCAAATCTCTTCAATCAGCACGCGCTTGCTGGTTCTCAGATACTCCCGGTTTCTCTCCAGGCTGATTTCGTCCTGCCTCGCCTGAAAATATTGTAATCTGGCAGCTTGTATTCTTTCTTCGACTTTGTCGGTGAGTTGGCTCGCTTTGGTTCCAGGGCGATCAGAGTACTTAAAGGAAAACGACCCTTGAAAACGCACGGTCTCCAGAAGCGCCATGGTTTCTTCGAAGTCGTGTTCGTTTTCTCCTGGAAAGCCAACAATGATATCGGTGGTTAAGGCGATAGTCGGACAATAGCTGCGCAGCATATCTACCTTTTCCAGGTATTCCTTGCGAGTGTAGTGGCGGTTCATGAGCTTAAGAATACGGTCGGATCCGGACTGCACCGGCAAATGAAGCTGCGGGCAAAGATTTTTGAGGTCTTTAAAGCAGCGCATCAACTCCTCGCTAAAATCCTTGGGATTGGAGGTGGTGAAGCGAAGACGGGCAAGTCCTTCAATTGAGCCGACGGCGCGCAACAATTGTGGGAAAGAATAGGGGGGGGAGTGTGCACCGACGGCATTGG
>CAYSON010000179.1:0-2122 GCA_964432635.1 uncultured Desulfopila sp. | reverse complement strand
TTTATCTGATTTCTCATCAGAATAGGAATACGAATTAACATTTTGCCCAAGCAGGGTCACTTCCTTGATACCTTGTTCAACCAGAATGCGAACTTCATCAATTATTTCATTGAAATTACGAGATACTTCTCTTCCTCTCGTGTAGGGAACAACGCAGTAGCTGCAAAAATTGTTGCAGCCTTGCATGATGGTGACAAAGCGACTCAGGGGAAGATTGGCGGGGTGGGGCAGTGGGGGGGGTGCAGGCGCTCCCTTTGGGTCGGGCAAAAATTGTGGGATGCAATAGTCGTCGACCAGCATGGTGATCACGCGTGATCCACCATGCTGTGCCTGATGCAAGTATTCCGGGAGGTTATAGATGTGTTGTGTGCCAATCACCAGATCTATGTGGGGCATTTTTGCGACCAGCCGCATGCCTTCCTGTTGCGCCACGCAGCCGGCGACCACGAGACGCATGGACGGGTTGGCGGCTTTAGCTTTTCGTAGATATCCTAAAAGACTGAGGACCTTTTGTTCGGCCTTGGCGCGAATGGAACAGGTGTTGAGGATGACAAGGTCGGCCTCCTGGTAGGTCATGGTCTCGACGAAGCCACGACTGGAAAGGGTTTGCGCCATGATCTCAGAGTCCCGGAGATTCATCTGGCACCCGAATGTCTTAATATAAAATGTTTTTTCAGCCATTATTTACCAATTGTTGTGTTTTTGTATGTCGCTCTTCTCGCCAAGCGATCCAGCGATTGCATCAAGCAGGGCATAAAAATCGCCAGCCATAGCTCGAGGGAATCTCAGCACCACCAGTCCAGCCCGAGAGTCGTGAGCGGATAAAATGGCCAAGTTGTCATATCCTTCCAGGATAAATTTGAGGTAGTGAAACTTCTCAGGCCGGATCCGCAGGAACACCTCGACAAGCCGTTCCATGCTGTTATACCATCAAAGCTGCATCGTCATTACCAATCCTGGCTATGTTCTTTTTCAGCAGGGGGTAGACGATTTCCTGTAAATATTCTTCAGTTTGCTCCTTGGCGCGTCCAGCGAATTGTTCACCACTGCCGATCAGCTGCTCGAGGTCCGCAAGAGAGAAGGGGATCTCCTTGTCATTGGCGAGGCGAAGGAGCAAGTCATTTTCGCCGCCTTCCTGTTTGACTGCGAGGCCGGCGGCGACGGCATGGATCTTGATGATCTCATGCATGTCTTGGCGACTTTTTCCCTTGGTAACCGCTTCCATCAAGATCTTTTCCGTGGCCATAAACGGGAGCTCGGCTTCCAGGTGACGCTTTATTTGATTTGGATAAACAACCATTTCCGATGTAATGTTTATAAACAGCTTGAGAATTGCATCAGCGAGTAGAAAACACTGAGGAATATCCATGCGTCGGATCGCTGAATCGTCTAGTGTACGCTCAAACCACTGATTGCTGTAGGTGGCGGAAAAATCGAGTGGTAACTGCATGAGTTTTCGGGCAAGACCGGTCATTCGTTCACTGCGCATCGGATTGCGCTTATAGGCCATGGCTGATGATCCGGTCTGGTTTTTCTCAAAAGGTTCTTCCTGGACCTTCAGATTGGACAATAATCGCAGATCAACAGCAAATTTGTGCGCAGTTGCACCTATTCCTGCAAGCGTCTCCGCCATCTTCATATCCAATTTTCTTGTATAAGTCTGACCAGTAACAGGAAATGTTAATGTTAATCCGAGTTTTTCTGCGACCAATTGATCGAGTTGCCGAACTTTTTGGTGGTCACCATGAAAAAGTTCAAGAAAGGTGGCTTGGGTACCAACGGTGCCTTTGGCCCCCCGCGCCTTAATTTGTCCAAGATATATATCGATGTATTCAAGATCCATTATAAGGTCTTGGAGGTACAAGGTATTCCGTTTCCCAACCGTGGTAGGCTGGGCGGGTTGGTAATGAGTATAACCGAGAGTTACCAAGTCCTTATGAGTGTCGCAGAATTGGGCTAGATTGGAGATCACCTGCAAAACAGCGCCACGAATCAATTCCATGCCACGCTTTTGCAAGATGAGGTCGGTATTGCAGACGACAAATTGCGATGTGGCACCCAGGTGAATGATACCGGATGCACTCGGACACTTTTGGCCAAATTCATAGACATGCGCCATGAC
>CAYSON010000178.1:3914-7179 GCA_964432635.1 uncultured Desulfopila sp. | reverse complement strand
CACCTTGAAACAAGACCACACCAATGGCTATTTCGCCTTGAACGGCGACAGCGGCAAAATTGAGTTTCACCGCGGCGACAAAGCAAGTGGCCTCCTCGGTCCCGAACCCTTATAGAGAAAAAGAGGCACCCCATGTTTGTCAAACAATGGATGAAGAGCGAGGTGCTGACCGTCGGCCCCGAAGACACCATCGGCGCCGCCGCACAATTGCTTAAGCAGCATAAGATCAGGAGACTGCCGGTTGTGGCTGATGGGGTGCTGGTGGGGGTAGTCAGCCCCAACGATCTGGAGAAGGTGATGCCCTCGATCCTTGATGCCGAGGGGGCCTCGGAGGAGGCATTTCTTGCAGCCAATACCGAGATTCGCACGGTGATGACCGCCTCGCCGATCACCGTCTGCTCCGACGATACTCTATCGGCGGCGGCGCGCAAGATGCGCCATCACAAGATCGACGGTCTGCCGGTGGTTGACTGCGGTCGACTGATGGGCATCATCAGCATCACCGATATCCTTGACGCCTTTCTCGTTGTCATGACCGGAGATCAAACCGGCACCCGGCTCGATCTCAAGATCGCCCAGGAACCCGAGGCCTTCTACAAGATGATCAAGGCCTTTCAAAAAACTGGAAAGGAGATTGTCGCCATTGCCCAGCACTACGGCTACAGCGCCGACCATCATCTCGTCACCGTGCATATCAAGGAGCAGGACAACGATGATCTCCTTGATCTCCTCTGGCAGAATGGGGTGACAATAAAACGCAGTGGGGCACCCGATTGATTCGACCGACCTCCCTCCCTCTGCGCAATTAGTGGTCGAGGTTTTTCTTGTCTTGATGTAGAATGGAGCGCTCCTGTGCCTCTACTTCGGCGTTCTCTTCCGCTCAACCCTTTCCATGGATCAGCCAATGAATGAAACGGAACTGCAGAGACAACTTCAGTCCAAGGTGAAAAAGAAGCTCGAACCGCTCTTTGCCCGCTACAACATGGACTTTGGGGGCATCGATGCCTCGCTCAAGTGGAAGCCCATCGTGCTGATCATCGGGAACTACTCCTCCGGCAAGTCGACCCTGATCAACGAGCTGGTTGGTCAGGATATCCAACGCACCGGTCAAGCGCCCACCGACGACTCCTTTACCATCATCACCTGCGACAAAGGGATCACCATGGCCGAGACCCCCGGCTCGACCCTGGTGAGTGACGAAAAGCTGCCCTTCGGCGGCTTCAAACAGTTCGGTGAGAAGCTGATCTCCCATATCTGCATGAAGCAGATCACCAGCCCCATTCTCGACAACATGGCGATCATCGACAGTCCGGGGATGCTCGACGCCACCAGTGAAAACGACCGTGGCTACGATTATATGCGCGTCCTCGGCGAATTCGCCCGCATGGCCGATCTGATCGTCTTGATGTTCGATCCCCACAAGGCCGGCACTATCCGCGAGAGCTACGAGGCGATTCGCAACACCCTGCCGGAAAAATCGGGCGAACATCGCATCATCTTTGTCATGAGCCGTATCGACGAGTGCGACAACCTCAGCGACTTCACCCGTTCCTACGGCACCCTGTGCTGGAACATGTCGCAGATGACCGGACGCAAGGACATCCCCCATATCTATCTCACCTATTCACCGCTGGTGGCCAAGGTCGACATGGTTGCCAAGGGCTGGCCGCAGGAGCGGGAGCAACTGACCGAAAAAATCAAGAAGGCCCCGAGTTTTCGCATCAACCACGTACTCGAGGACATCGATCGCCAGGTCAACGAGGTGCAGATGGTCGCCCAGGCGGTGGCGGAGGTGATGCGGCGCGGCAAGACGTTGTTCTGGAAGTACGCCAACACCACCATCCTCCTCGCCCTTGCGCTCTTTTTCTTCGGCGATATCTTCCTCGCCGGAATGCTGCCCTTTGTCGATCAGACGCTGATCGCCTCCCTCAAGGGCGGCACCCTCGACCCCAGCGTCCTGGCTGTGCCGGTGGTGCTGGCCTTGGCCATGCTGGTGCTGGGTTCTCTCACCTTCAGTAAATTCGCCTTTCGTCGCCTTCTCAAGAAATCGATCGCCAACGCTTCCGAGCTGTTGGTTCTCGACAGCGACTACCGCCGCAACCTGTGGCGCAAGATGGAGCACAAGGTGCGACAAAACCTGATCGGTCTCAAGGTGGGCGATCTCTGGCGCGGCTACGGGCGAAGCCTGGCCAAAATCGACCACTTTCTCAATTACGATCTGAAGATGTACTACGAAAAGATCGTCAGCTGATCGGGTCATGGCGACAGACTTCGCCACGGTGAAATTTCTCCACACCGCCGATATCCACCTCGACAGTCCCCTGCGAGGCTTGGAAAGCCATGAGGGTGGCCCCATCGAAGAACTGCGCGGGGCCACCCGACGGGCCTTCGACAATCTCATCGAGCTCGCCCTGGAGGAAAAAGTCGAGCTGCTCCTCATTGCCGGCGATCTCTACGATGGCGACTGGAAGGACTACAACACCGGTCTCTACTTTGCCTCGCGCATGGGGCGTCTGCAGCGGGCCGGCATCAGGGTGTGCCTGGTCAGCGGTAACCATGACGCCGCCAGCCGTATCACCAAGGCCATGCCCCTACCGGCCAATCTCACCGTTTTTTCCTCTCGCCGCGCTGAAACGCTGTGCTTCGATGACCTGAGGGTTGCCATCCACGGTCGCAGTTATACTGAACGGGCGGTAGTCGAGAATCTTTCCGCCGATTATCCGCAGCGCGTGGAGGGGTATTGCAATATCGGCCTGCTGCACACCTCACTGGTCGGGCGTCCCGGTCATGAGCCCTATGCGCCTTGCAAAATCGATGATCTTCTTGCCAAAGGTTACGATTACTGGGCGCTCGGTCATGTCCATCGCCGTGAGATTGTCGGCGAACACCCCTGGATCGTCTTCCCCGGCAACCTGCAGGGGCGACATATCCGCGAGGACGGGGCCAAGGGGGCGACCCTGGTGAGAGTAGAGGATGACGCCATCGTTGATGTGCAGCATCGGGATCTTGATGTGGTTCGTTGGCAAAGCTGCGTCGTTGATGTCTCGCCCTGTCAAAATCTTGAGTCGGTTTACGATATGGTGCGGCAGGAGATGGCAAGATGCCGTGACCAGGCGGACGGGCGCATCCTCGCTATTCGCATCATTCTCGCCGGTGACACCGCCGTTCATGGCGACCTGCATGGCCGCAGCTTCCTGCTGACTGAGGAACTGCGTGGTCTGGCCGCTGCTCTTGGTGAAGTCTGGCTGGAGGAAGTTCGTCTCAT
>CAYSON010000178.1:0-3904 GCA_964432635.1 uncultured Desulfopila sp. | reverse complement strand
GGCCTCGGGCGCAGACGATACCCCCTTGGCGGGATTGCTCCGTACCGTGGAAGAGGTAGTGGCCGGGGAGGACCTTCTCTCCCTGGCGCCGGAACTGGCCCTGCTGCGCAGCAAGCTCCCCGCCGAACTCGTCGGGGGAGGAACCCCCATTGACGAGGTTTTCGGCAAGAGAGAGGATCTTCTCAGTGAGGTGCGCGAGCTGCTGCTGGCCAAATTGGCACCGAGGGTTGAGCGATGAGATTGGTTCGCTTGGAGTTCAAGGCCTTTGGTCCCTTTACCGGCCTGGAGCTCGATTTTGACGGCGAGTCACCTGGACTGCATCTTGTCTTCGGAGCCAATGAGGCGGGCAAGAGCAGCGCCCTGCGCGGTTTAACTGCCCTGCTTTTTGGTTTCCCCCAGCAGACATCCGATAATTTTCTGCACAGCTACGATCAGCTCCTGGTCGCCGGGCGCCTGCGACACAGCTCCGGGGAGGAGATTTTCCTGCAGCGCCGCAAACGGCGGATTGGTGACCTGCTTGATGAACAGGGCGAACTGCTTGATCCGCAGCAGCTCATGCCCTTTCTGCAGGGGCTGGATGGGCCCCTTTTCTCCTCTTTTTACGGCATCGACCACGAGACCTTGGTGCGGGGAGGGGAGGAAATCCTGGCGCAGAAGGGCGAGGTCGGACAGGCTCTTTTTGCCGCCGGTGCCGGGATGATCTCGGTACAGGAAGTGCTGCGCGAGCTGGAGGCTGAAGCAACCGGCCTCTTCCTGCCCGCCGGGCAGAAGCCCTTGGTCAACGCCTCCCTGCGACGGGTCCGGGAACTGCAGCAGCATATCAAGGATGTGGCCCTGAACGTTGGCGTCTGGAAGGAGCAACGCCGCCTGCTCGAAGAGGCGGAACTCGCCCGCACCAACGCCGAGGGCGAACGGGATGCCTTGCGCATCGAGCTGCAGCGACTGGAACGATTGCACCGGGCGGCGCCGGAGCTGGCGGCGCTCGGCGTGTGGCGCGAGCAACTAAGCGGTTTGGCAGAGGTGCCGATTCTCGCCGAGGATTTCACCGCCCGCCTTGAGCTGGCCGTCAACGGGCAGCGAGATAGCGAGCAGGCTTTGCAACGTGCCGGCGAACGTCTGGCACGGCTCGGCGAGCGGCGCAGCAGGGTGTCTGTCAACGAAGGGCTGCTAACGGCGGCGCCGGTGGTTGACGGCTTGTATCGTCGCCTGGGGGAATACCTCAAGGGCCAGAAAGATATACCGGAACGCAACGGCATGCGTGTCGCCCTGCGTGGCGAAGCTGGGCAGATGCTGCAGCTGGTCCGCGCCGACCTGGGGCTTGAAGAGGTTGAGGCGTTGCGGCCAATGCTGGTCAGAAAACGGGCCATTCAAACCTTGGCTGGGAATTTTGCGGCGCTTGGTGCATCTCTGGCCGCGGCGGAAGAGGAACGACAGCGCCTGGCGGAAGAGACACGGTGCCTCGCCGAAGCCGTGGCCATTCTGCCGGCGGAGGTCGATTTTTCAGCCTTGAGGCGGGCGGTGAAGCTGGCCCATGCCGCTGGGGATATCGATGGTCGTCTGGGTGCCGGTCGCGGGGAATTCCTGCGTCTGCAGGAGGTATGTCTTGGGGCGATCAGCAGACAACGCCTATGGGCCGGAGAGTTGTCAGCTCTGCGCACCTTGCCCCTGCCCCTGTCGCAAACGGTGCACGGGTATGTCACCGCGGTTGCCGAAGCAGAGGAGCGCCAGCGGGAACTCGACAAGGCCGCCCGCACCATCGATAGTGAGGAGCGGCGGGTCAAGGCTGAGCTGAGGGTCCTTCATCAGAGTGGTGTCGTGCCCAGCGAGGAGGATCTGGTAAAGGTTCGGGGACAACGCGACCGCGGCTGGGGGTTGGTCAAACTGCGGCTCGAGGCGAGTGTTGATCCTGCTGCGGAGGAGGTCTACGGCAATGGCCGGTCGCTGGTAGCTGCCTATGAGGAAGGCGTCGCCGATGCCGATTCCCTGGCTGACAGACTGCGGCGTGAGGCCGATCGGGTGGCGGCGGCAGCCGCCCTGCGCGTCCGCCTCGACGACCTGGAACTGGCCAGAGCCGACCATGGCACTCAGTTGCACGTCCTTGATCAAGCCCGGCAACAGTTGTTGCAGGCATGGATAAAGGTGTGGCAGCCCTCGTCGATCAAACCGCTGACCCCGCGCGAGATGCTTGAATGGCTGAGTATGATCGAACAGGTGCGGTTCCAGCTGGTTGAACTGGCAAAGAAAGAAGAGGTGGGCCGGCGCGAGGCTGACCACCTCACCGAGTTGCGACAGCAGCTGGGTCTTACCCTGAACAGCTTGGGCCTGCAGGTCCCGGATAACCCGGGGCTGGCCGCAGTTCTGGTCGTTGCCGAGGAGGCGCTGCAGCGGAGCGAGGAGGGTGCGCAGCAGCGGGCGGCATTGCTCGAAATGAGCACCAAGGCCGCACGCGACGAGACTCGCGCCGGCCAGGCGGTACAGAAGGCTCGCGGCGACTTGGCGACCTGGCGCGAGCAGTGGCTGAGCCTGCTTTCCGGGCTGGGCCGGGGTGCGGATCTCCTTCCCCTGGAGGCGATTGAGGTGATGGATGCTCTGCAGGGATGTTTTGACAAGCTCCGCCAGGCCGAAGAGCTGCAAAAACGTATTGACGGCATCCACCGCGACGCCGCAACCCTGCGCGACGAGGTGGGTCTCCTGGCCCGACAGGTCGCCCCGGATTTGTTCGATCAGCCTGTGGAGCAGAGTATTCCCGCCTTGCGTCGCCTGCTTGATCGTGCCGCCAAGGAGGCAACGCTGGCGAAGGAATTGGATCAGGAAATTGCTGCCGTCAGCGAAGAGATTGCCACCTGTCAAGGTGGCTTACAGCGTGCGGCGGAGCAATTGGCGCAGCTCCTCCTCGAGGCACGCTGTCCAGGGAGAGCGGACCTGCCGGAGGCGATACGGCGCTCCGCGCTCCGTCGTGAGCTGCAGGAAAAGCTCCTGGCCGGCACAGAACGGTTGGCCATGCTCTGTCCCGGGATTGACGAGGCGCAGCTGGCCAGGGAAATAGCGGAGATCGATGTCGACCATCTGCCCGGCCTGGTTGAGCAACTCGACCTGCAGATAAGGGAGAGGCTCGATCCCGAGATTAATCGTCTTTCCCAGGTCATCGGTCGGCAACAATCGCTGCTGGCGGCGATGGACGGCGACGGTCGCGCCGCCCGGCTGCTTGAGGAGATGGAGGGAGAACTGGCGCGGTTGCGTCGTTTATCACATCGTTATGCCCAGGTCAAGGTGGCGGAGCGGGTGCTGCGCCGCGCCATCGACCGCTACCGTGAGGAGCATCAGAGCCCGGTGGTGAGTCTCGCCTCGGACTATTTCCGCCGTCTGACTCTCGGCGCCTTTGTCGGCCTGCGCGCCGACAGCGACGAAAACGGCAAACCGGTGCTGGTCGGAGTGCGGCCGGGGGAACAGCGCCTCGGTGTGGCGCGGATGAGTTCCGGCAGCCGCGATCAGCTCTACCTCGCCCTGCGCCTCGCCACGCTGGTGCGCAGGGCGAGGAGCGGCGAGCCGATGCCGCTATTCCTCGACGATATCCTCATCAACTTCGATGATCCCCGCTCCCGCGCCACCCTGGAACTGCTCGCCGAACTCTCGGCGACAACGCAGATCATTCTTTTCACCCATCATCGCCGCATTGTCGAGGAGGCTACCACTCTCGACGGACGTGGGGGGGTAACGGTTCACCATTTGGCGACAGCCTGAGGTGACCTGGGCCACCCATGATCTCGTGCCGCGCCTCCTCGAAGGCGTGTTCTCTCTGCCATGGCAGGGTACCGCCACTCATATAGCGTCGAGCTCCACACGGTTGCGTCCGTTTTCCTTGGCCTGATACCGGCACTTGTCGGCACGGAGGATGAGATCGTGC
>CAYSON010000177.1:2864-7207 GCA_964432635.1 uncultured Desulfopila sp. | reverse complement strand
GGTGACGGGGGGGAGTGGCCCGTCCAGCGGGGTCGCCGTTCCCCTTCGCCGCGGGCCGATGGGCGAGGATGGCAGCGGCCAGGGCCTGCTCAAGCTGGCCGGTATCCCCTTTGTCGGCTCGGGCATTCTCGGCTCGGCGGTGGGCATGGACAAGGAGGTGATGAAGCGTCTTCTGCGCGACGCCGGGATTCCCATCGCCCGCTTCCGCACGCTGCGCGACGGAGAAGCCATTCCTGACTTTGCCGAGGTGGTGGCCGATCTGGGCCTGCCGCTGTTCGTCAAGCCAGCCAACATGGGCTCCTCGGTGGGAGTGAGCAAGGTCACCGATATAGCTGGCTTTGTCAGGGCGGTGGAGGAGGCCTTCGCCTTTGATCTCAAGGTCATTGTTGAAGAAATGGTGGTGGGTCGGGAAATTGAGTGCTCGGTTCTCGGTAACAGTCGTCCCATCGCCTCGGGAATTGGCGAGATCAAGGCCAACCATGACTTTTATTCCTATGAGGCAAAATATATCGATGAAAACGGGGCAGCCCTGGAGATACCCGCCGAGTTGCCGCCGGAAGTGACCGAGGAGGCACGGGAGTTGGCCATTGCCACCTTCACCACCCTCTGCTGCGAGGGTCTGGGGCGGGTCGATATGTTTCTTCGTCCCGATGGTGGTCTGGTGGTCAACGAGATCAACACCATGCCCGGTTTCACCAGGATCAGCATGTATCCCAAGCTCTGGGAGGCCGCCGGCATTGCCTATACCGAGTTGATCGATCGGCTTATCGTTCTCGCCATCGACCGCTTCGAGCGGGAGGAGAAGTTGAAGACCAACTACCTCTGAGCATCGTCAGAAAAAAGCGGGAAACGGTGGGGCCTACAATTTTGCCGCGTCAGCGTTCGACGACCAGCCCTTCGGCTCGGCTGTGGCCTTGGACCAGGGAGATCTTTAGGACGGCGAAACGAATCCTTTCCCCGGCGGTGAATACCGCTGGGAAATTCTCCACCAGAGTCGAGCGGGGAACGATCCCTTCCAGACCTTTATCGAGAGTGACGACCAGGCCCAATTCCGGACGAATCTCTTTTATCGTGCCCGCGGTGATCACTGCATCTGGCGGTGCCTCCCTGGTCGATCGGCCCAGCCGTGACGAGGGGGTGGCATCGGTACGCGGGGCAGTAGCTTTGCCACGCGGCAACAGATTGACCAGGGCATCTGGCAGATAACGTTTTGCCTCCTTGGGAACTCTTGCGACAAGTGATGCGGCAGTCGAGGTGACCATCTGACGGTTCCTGGCGATTTCAATTGGGTGGCTATAGGCATAATACCCTGCGCCGAGGTGGCAGGCGACAATGGCCCAAAACACCGCCTGGAAGGAAAGCTTCCGCAGTTTATGGCGATAAAAAACTTGTGCCAACAGGGCTCCCGGCCAGCCACCGAGCATTTCGAGCAGGTGCAGTCGTTTTTCCGGGATACGGTATAGTTGCTGCCCCGCCCTGTTTTTATCGATGCCGTAAACAACGATGGTGATGAGGCTGATAAAGACATAGAAGGCGCTAAAATGTAAGGACGCCCTCCCGAAGGCGACGAGGAGAGAATAGAGAAACAACAGCAGAGCTGTAAGGATCGACGCCAGGGTGAAGAGTGACAGGGCCATTCCGAGAATTTTCGCCGACCGGGCGAAAATCTGTCCACTGGCATCCGTCTCGACCTCAACACTCAGTCGGTCTCCGATCCGTGGACGTCGCTGATAGCATGGCAATGCCTTGATATGCAGAAAAATCTCTTTTTTCCCACCTTGCGGCTGGAGAAAGCCGAAGCCCTTGGCATCGTTCCAACGGATCAGCGTGGTCTGTGGTGAAATCATCGTGGCTCCTGTCGAACTCCCGGGTCTTTTGCCACCTTCCCTCGGCGACAGCCTGCTGGTAGGCGACAAGGTTGGTATGCAGGGCGAGAATGGCGGCAAAAACATGTTGAGCCGCCGAGTCGGTGCCGGTGGTCGGCGGCAGAGAATAACATTATCCTTTTGATATTTCAGCGCAATAAATAATTGATGGCAATTGCTTGCGCTGATTTTTGGGGGGCCGAGAAGATAATGTTGGTTCAGCTCTGGTCAAGACAACGATACCAAGTCAGCTGTCCTGGGGAAGAGAAGTCAAGGGGGCTGGATCTGTTTTCAGGTAAAGGTGAATATTAGCCACTGGACATACCAGAAAGAAAGAACACATTTTCAGGACTATAAAATCTGTTCAGTGGCAACCAAGTCTTTTTTTCTCTGTAAATTAGTAGTTCAATATCAGTATACTAAGGAATTTTACCCCGCAATATTTATCGGTGCAGCTCTTTTTTCTTTGACTTAGTGTTGAGTTAAAAATACACTGGTATTACCAGATTGAGGCTGTTCGTGGCAGGTCTATGGTAACAATCGAAATCTGGACTTACCAGAAAAATTATATCAAAAAAGGCACAATTTGACCCGCCTGCGGGGCTCACGTCCACAAAAGGCAACCAAGGTGGGAGTTCGAGTAATTTTTCAAACATCAACAACCCGATAGTGAACCCTTGACAGAAAAGGACTCAGGTTCCGGTAGATCACCGCTCTGAGCCATCTCGGCGCCATTATCCCCGTGGAGAACAGAAAATGACAAAAATGAGAGCTATTGAAGCTGCCGTTCATATCCTTAAAAAGGAGGGTTTGACCAATGCCTTCGGGGTTCCTGGGGCAGCAATTAATCCACTCTACGCCGCCATGAAGAAAATTGGCGGCATCCGCCATTACCTGGCCCGTCATGTCGAGGCGGCGTCGCACATGGCGGAAGGTTTTACCCGGGCAGTCCCTGGAAACATTGGTGTTTGTATCGGAACCTCGGGACCGGGTGGAACGGATATGGTTACCGGTCTCTACTCCGCCGCCGCCGATTCGATTCCAATACTTTGTCTCACCGGCCAGGCGCAGCGCGACAAGCTGCGGAAAGAGGATTTTCAGGCCGTAGATATTGAATCCATCACCAAGCCGCTCACCAAGATGTCAGTGACAATTATGGAACCAGGTCAACTGCCGAGCATTTTTCAAAAAGCGCTCTACTTGATGCGCTCGGATCGGCCTGGACCAGTCCTCATTGATTTACCGGTTGACGTGCAGATGGCTGAAATTGATTTCGAACCGGACGACTATGTCTCGTTGCAGCCCAGCAAACCGGCGGCCACACGTGTGCAAGCCGAGAAGGCCCTGAGGATGCTTAATGCCGCTCAGCGGCCGCTCATCATCGCCGGAGGGGGTGTCCTCAACGCCGACGCTTCCGATCTTCTCGTGACCTTCGCCGAACTGACCGGTGTTCCGGTTATTCCGACGTTGATGGGCTGGGGAGCAATTCCCGATGATCATCCCCTGATGCAGGGCAAAGTCGGCCTGCAAACCAGCGATCGTTATGGAAATGCCACCTACCTGAGATCTGATTTCGTATTCGGCATCGGCAACCGCTGGGCAAACCGGCACACCGGTTCCATCGCTACCTATACCGAGGGGCGCACCTTTATCCATGTGGATATCGAGCCGACGCAGATTGGTCGCATTTTCGCCCCTGATCTGGGCATCGTTTCAGACGCTAAAGCGGCACTGAGGCTCTTCATCGAAGTCGCAGAAGAGCTCAAGGCCAAAGATCTCCTCCCTGATCGATCAGCCTGGGTAGCCGAATGCCAGCATCGCAAACGCAGTATGCTGCGAAAAACGGATTATGACCAGGTGCCGATGAAACCGCAGCGTGTTTATCAGGCGATGAACGAAGTGCTCGATCGCGATACCTGTTATGTCACCACCATCGGTTTGTCCCAGATCGCCGGAGCGCAATTCCTCAAGGTGTACAATCCGAGAAACTGGATCAACGCTTGCCAGGCCGGGCCTCTCGGTTGGACGATGCCTGCAGCGCTTGGGGTCCGGGCCGCACTGCCGAAAAAAAAGATTGTCGCCCTGTCCGGCGACTATGATTTTCAATTTCTCGTCGAAGAGCTCGCCGTCGGGGCACAACACAAAATGCCGTATCTGCACATCCTCGTAAACAACTCCTACCTCGGACTGATCAGGCAGTCGCAACGAGGCTTCAATATGGAGTTTCAGGTAAGTCTTGGCTTCGATAACATCAATGTTTCCGACGAGGATGATGCCATTGCCTGCTATGGTGTTGACCATGTTGCTTTGGCGGAAGCACTTGGCTGTAAGGCTATTCGTGTCCACAAACCGGAAGACTTCCGGGAGGCCTTCACCGTAGCTCAAGAGTTGATGGAAAAACACCAGGTGCCTGTCGTTGTCGAATGCATCCTTGAACCGGTAACCAACATCTCGATGGGAACTGAACTCAACTGCATC
>CAYSON010000177.1:0-2854 GCA_964432635.1 uncultured Desulfopila sp. | reverse complement strand
GATGCTTAATGCCGCTCAGCGGCCGCTCATCATCGCCGGAGGGGGTATCCTCAACGCCGACGCTTCCGATCTTCTCGTGAAAAAGCTCTGGGTTCCAGAGACCCAGGCCTCTTAAGGTAATCTGGCGCCGGCCACGGGTGAAATGCGTGCACCCATGGCCGGGGAACATTTAATTTTCTCACTGCTGGTATTTTTCAAATGACACTGGTCATACCTCATTGCTGATGTCGCTGTCACGAGAATGGTTTGTCTCCTCGCGATCTTGGTGCTCGGCTGGTCACTGAAAGCAGTGTGCGGTTATAACAAGTATCAGCTTACTAATGAGAAATAATCATAAATATGTATTCCTGCTGTTGAGTTTGCCTCAGTTTGAGGTCGCTGCAAGGATCATTTTTATTGACACTGATGTGCGTCGATGTTAGTAAGACGCCATCGCAATTTGATGGTTTATACAACTGGTCATACCAAAATTACTGACGGCAAGCCATCGCCGCACCTCAAGGAAATACGCATGACAACTGATATCTATACGGAATCCCTGGAGTACCATCGAAGTGGCAGGAAAGGCAAAATCGAAGTGGTGGTCACCAAGCCTTTTTCGACCCAGAAGGATCTCTCACTGGCCTACAGCCCGGGTGTCGCTCAGCCCTGCCTGGAAATCGCCAAAAACCCCGAAGACGCCTATGAGTACACCGCCAAGGGCAATCTGGTGGCGGTTATCTCCAATGGTAGCGCAGTGCTCGGCCTCGGTAATATCGGAGCTCTAGCCGGCAAGCCGGTGATGGAGGGCAAGGCGGCGCTGTTCAAGAAGTTCGCGGATATCGATTGCTTCGATATCGAGGTGGCCACCGAGGATCCCGACGAGCTGATTCGGACCTGCGAACTGATCGCCCCCACCTTCGGCGGCATTAATCTCGAAGACATCAAGGCTCCGGAATGTTTTTATATCGAGGAAACCCTGAAGCAGCGCGTTGATATCCCGGTGTTTCACGATGACCAACACGGCACGGCGATTATCTCCGCTGCTGCCTTGCTCAACGCCCTGGAGGTGACCGGTCGCGATATCAGCAAGGTGAAGGCGGTGTTCAACGGAGCCGGGGCAGCCGGCATTGCCTGCGCACGGATGTACGTCGCGCTTGGCCTGCGGCCGGAAAACCTGATCATCTGTGATTCGAAGGGGGTGGTCTATAAGGGGCGAACCGCGTCGATGAACACCTATAAGGAGCAGCTGGCCAACGATACCCCGCACCGGACTCTGGCCGAGGCCCTCGTCGGGGCGGATATCTTCTGTGGAGTCAGCGTTGCCGGAGCCCTGACCGGGGAGATGCTGAAGACTATGGCGCCACGGCCGATCGTCTTTGCCCTGGCCAACCCCGAACCGGAGATCACCTATCCCGAGGCGATTGCCGCCAGACCCGACTGCATCATGGCCACCGGTCGCAGCGATTACCCCAACCAGGTGAACAACGTTCTCTGTTTCCCCTTTCTCTTTCGAGGTGCCCTGGATGTGCGTGCCCGGGAGATCAACACCGCGATGAAGGTCGCCGCGGTCAAGGCGATTGCCGCCCTGGCCAAGGAGGAGATTCCTGATCAGGTGCTCAAGGCCTATGGCAGGGATACCTTTGAATTTGGTCCGGAATATCTGATTCCCACTCCCTTCGATCCACGTGCCTTGTTGCGCATCGCCCCCGCGGTGGCCCGAGCGGCGATGGAATCCGGGGCGGCCCGCCGTCCCCTTGCCGACCTCGAGACCTATATCGAGCATCTCGAGGCAACTCTCGGCCGCTCCAAGGCCATCCTTCGTTACGTCACCAACCAGGTCAAAAAGAATCCGGTTCGGGTGGTTTATCCTGAAGGCAACAACACCAAGATCATTCGTGCCGCCATCAGGGTCATGGAAGAGCATATCGCCATCCCGGTGCTACTTGGAAATAAAGCGGAGATAACCGATCTGCTCAGTAAACATGGGCTGTCCAGCAATGACATGGAGATCATCGATCCCGCTGAGGAGCAGGAGCGGGTGGAGCAGTACGCCAAGAAATACTTCGCCAAAAAAATGCGGTCGGGAATGACCCTCTCCTATGCCCGAAGCCTGATCCGTCACGACGCCGGCTATTTTGGGGCGATGATGGTCGATTACGGCGACGCCGAGTGCCTGGTCTATGGCCAGGCCCTGCCCTACCCCGTGGCCGTGCGCCCGGTGCTTTCTTGCCTTGATCGGGGAAGCAAGGGAAATACCGTTGCCGCCGTTTACATGATGGTGTTCAAGAACCGCACCCTCTTTTTTGCCGACACCACGGTGAACATCAACCCGAATGAACAGCAACTCGCGGAGATCGCCTTGGCGGTTGCCAATTTCGTCAAGAAATTTGATATCACGCCGAAAATAGCCATGCTCTCCTATTCCAATTTCGGTTTCTCCAAGACCGCCGGGGCGGTGAAGGTGGCCAAGGCCACCGCCCTGCTCAAGGAGATGGCACCCGAGCTTGAGGTGGATGGAGAGATGCAGGCGAACATTGCCTTCAACGTTGAGCTCCGTGACGAGATATTTCCTTTCTCGACATTGCGGGGGGAACCGAATGTCCTGATTTTTCCAGACCTTAATGCTGCCAACATCGCCTACAAACTGTGCATGCGGCTTGCCGAGGTTGATGCCATAGGGCCAATTCTGGTTGGCCTGAAGAATTCTGCCCATGTAATCGAGCGGGGGTCCGATGCTGACAGTATTTTCAACTTGACCACCCTGGCGACACTGAAGGCAAGGCATAACGGCAATTCCAGCAAGTAAGGCGGTATTGTTCATCGATCGTCAGCCGAGAGCGCAGGTTTGCCACAACCTGCACTCTCGGCCACC
>CAYSON010000176.1:0-7245 GCA_964432635.1 uncultured Desulfopila sp. | reverse complement strand
CTTTTGACGCCTTGAAAGTATCACCAAAGCTGGTCAACACCTTGTTGAGTTTCTCTTTGATCGGATCAGTGAACATCTTTTCCGTGGAAAGATCAGTGAAGATACTCGGTTCGTTGGACTCGATATAGCTGTACAATTCTGTCTCGTAGTCGGCCAAGGCGTCCACTGGGAGCTTATCAAGATAGCCATTGGACCCGGCATAGATGATGACCACCTGCTTCTCCATCGGCAGGGGTTGATACTGCGGCTGCTTGAGGATTTCGACGAGACGCTCGCCTCGCGTCAACTTAGCCTGGGTGGCAGCGTCGAGATCGGATCCGAAAGCGGCAAACGCTGCCAACTCGCGATACTGGGCGAGATCGAGACGCAGGGTGCCGGCGACCTGTTTCATTGCTTTAACCTGAGCGGCGCCGCCGACGCGGGAGACCGAGAGACCAACGTTGATGGCCGGACGAACACCGGAAAAGAACAGGTTCGGTTCGAGGTAGACCTGCCCGTCGGTAATGGAAATGACGTTGGTGGGAATAAACGCGGAGACGTCACCGGCCTGGGTTTCGATGATCGGCAGGGCGGTCAGCGATCCGGCGCCCAAAGCGTCGTTGACTTTGGAGGCACGCTCGAGCAAACGCGAATGGTTGAAGAAGATGTCGCCAGGATAGGCCTCACGTCCCGGCGGGCGGCGAAGCAACAGAGACAACTCGCGATAGGCGACGGCCTGCTTGGAGAGGTCGTCGTAGATGATCAGCGCGTGCTGACCATTGTCACGGAAATACTCACCCATGGCGCAGCCGGCGAAGGGGGCGATGTACTGCATCGGAGCCAGATCGGAGGCACAGGCGGAAACGACGGTGGTGTATTCCATGGCGCCGTGCTTGCGCAGGGCTTCGACAACCAAGGCAACGGTGGATTTCTTTTGCCCGACCGCGACATAGATACAATGGATGTCGGTATTTTTCTGGGCGATGATGGCATCGACGCAGAGAGCGGTTTTGCCGATCTGACGGTCGCCGATTACCAATTCACGCTGTCCCCTGCCGACCGGGGTCATGGCGTCAACGGCCTTGGACCCAGTGTAGCACGGTTCGTGCACGCCTTTTCTGGCGATAACGCCAGGAGCGAGTACTTCAATTTTCGAAAAAAGATCAGTCTTGATCGGACCGAGGCCATCGATGGGGGCGCCGATGGCATCAACGACTCGACCCTCCATGGCCGGACCCACGGGAACCTCGGCGATCCTCCCGGTTCTCTTGACGATATCACCTTCTTTGATCATCGATACGCTACCGAGTACGGCACAGCCAACGTTATCCGCCTCAAGGTTGAGAGCGAGACCCATAATCCCGCCGGGGAATTCCAGCAGTTCCATGGCCATGCAGTTCTGCACTCCATAAACCCTGGCGATACCGTCACCGACCGAGATAACGGTACCGGTTTCGTTGAGATCGACGCTGGTCTCATAGGCGCCAATCTGATCTTTGATAATCTGACTAATTTCTGCGGCTTTGATCTGCATCTATTCTCTCCCCTTGATGGAATCTTTTAAACCGGCAAGTTGCGTTTTAATGCTCCCGTCCAGTACCAAGTCGCCTACTTTGGCAATGATCCCACCAATAATGGCCGGATCAACACTGGTCGAAAGTTTAACCTTCTTGCCTGTTAACTTTTCTAACACCCGTTGCACGTTGGCTTGCAATTCCTCACTCAATTCAACTGCCGAGACGACATTGCCGTGGCAGATATTTTTCTCCGCATCCACCATGCTCTGGTAGGCCTCGGCAATCTCCGGCAGCAGCACGGCCCGTTTTTTCTGCACGAGAAGGCTGAGAAACCTGCCAATAACCTTGTCCACGTCCATGGAGGCGACGATACCTTGCATCACCTTTTCCTTAACATCCATGGGATACAGAGGATTGGTGACCGCATCGACAACCTCGGGATGAGTCACGAACAGTTGCGCCAATCCCTGTAACACCTCGTTGTACTGCTCATAGGTCGCCTGCTCTTGGCCTACCGTGAAAATGGCCTTGGCGTAACGTCTTGCAAGGATTGTCTGTTTCACTGTACTGCCCCCACTTTAGCTAAGTAATTATCGATGATCTTCACCTGATCGTCCGCAGTGAGATTGTTGACAATGAGCTTTTCCGCCATGACTGCGGCTTGTTCGGCAACTTCATTTTTCAAGGTCCGGCGAGCCTCGGTGAGCTCGTTCTGAATGGCCATCTCCGCAGAACGTCTGAGATCCAGCGCCCCCTGCTCGGCCTTTTCGAGAATTTTGACCTTTTCAATTTCGGCTTGCGCCACAGCACGATCAACGATTTTGTCGATCTCCGATTCAACTGAAGCCAGTTTTGCCTGAAAGTCGTTATACGACTTCTCCGCTTCAGCTCGCTTCCGCTGGAGATCCTCGATTTCATCCTTAATGCCTTGTCGGCGAGCAGCAAGCCCTGCTCCGATCGGTTTGGCGGCAAATTTGACCAGGATGATGACCAGGGCAATAAAATTGACAACTCGCCAGCCCAGATCCTTTAGCTTTTCCGCGGAGAGGCTCGACTTGACCTTAGCTTTGCCGCTATCAGCGGCAGTCGCATGACTGTCAGCCGTCGCCTGGGCTCCCTGGGAAGAGGCATAGCTGGGAACGGTGGCGCAGGCGAACAGCAGGGTAAAAACGATGACACCAATAAAACCAGCCAGATGTTTTACTCCATTCATTTTAGAGGCTCCTCCCGAGAATTTTGCCAGCCATCGCCGCCGCGAAACCATTCAAATCGGCCTGCAAACTGGTCCTGGCGCCATCAATCTGTGCCCGTAACTCGACAAGCTTTGCCTCTTTGGCGGCGTCCACTTCGGCACGCATCTTGGCAATCTTGGCATCTCCTTCCGTCTGGGCCGATGCCCGCGCCGAATCAAGCGCAGCCTTCGCCTTGCCGGAGGCCATAGCCATCTTGGCATCGACCTCTTCCTGACGTTGCTTGGCATTTTTCTCAAATTTCAGGATGTTTTCCTGCATGCCCTGCATTTTTTCAGATCTCTCCCGAAGAATGTTCTTAATGGGTTTGTAGAGAACCCCATTCAGGAGAAACATGAGTACCACCATGTTAACAATCTGAATAATCAGTGTAATATCCGTCGTAACCATGTTAGCAGCTCCCGCTTAGCGAAAAAAACGAAAAATTTTTACATTCATTGCGACAATGAATGATCACCGCACTGAGATATCCCTACAAAATAACGACTAAAACCTTAGGATTCTGGCTGAACCGCCATTCACAATAGCAGAAAATTCTTACTGTAAATATATTGCTCTGTCAACTAATTTATATTGACACCAAGGACCCCACAAGACGCAGGCGTTGTCGCCTATACCACCACTTGCACCATCGACGAGCGTCGTGCAGATCACCATCAACGACGCTTCAGGATTGCGACGATTTCGGGAACAGCGCGCACCGCCTCGTGGATCTTGTCGACCATTGGTCCCCCTGCCTGGGCCATGTCGGCCCGGCCACCGCCCTTGCCACCAACGATGGCGGCAACATCACGAACCAGATCCCCTGCTTTTACCGTTGAAGTCAGATCCTCGCTCACTATCGCCAGCAAGGCAACCTTGTCACCGACCACCCCGGCCAACACCGCCACTCCCGATTTCAGGCGATCTCTGACCCTATCCCCTACCCCCCGCAGAGTCTTGGCGCTGTCGAGAGGAATTACCGCGGCGATCACCGCGATCCCTTCGACCACCGTTGGACTCCCCATGACATCGTCAAGATCGGCACTGGCCAACTGCCGGGAGAGATCAGCCACCTGCTTTTCCAGGCCTTTGGCATGCGCCAACTGTGCAGAGACCTTCTCGTAGATCAAAGCGGCATTGCCGACTCCGAGGAGTTCCGATAATCGTCGCTCCCGCTTTTCCTGCTCCCGCACCGCGGAAAAAGCCGCCGCTCCGGCCAATGCCTCTATACGCCGCACCCCGGAGGCGATACCCGTCTCTGCCACCACCTTGCACAATCCCAGCTGGCCTGTGGCCTCGACATGAGTCCCCCCACAAAGCTCTTTGCTGAAACCCTCAAGCGAAACAACGCGCACGCGATCGTCATATTTTTCCCCGAATAGCGCCATCGCGCCTTCCTTGACCGCATCATCTTTGGCAACGATAGCTGTCGACACTGCGCTATTGTTCCAAATCTGGCGATTGACGAGGTCCTCTACCTGGTTGATCTGTTCGGCAGTCAGCGGAGAAAAATGGGTAAAATCAAAACGCAAGCGATCAGGCCCAACCAGCGATCCTGCCTGTTTGACATGATCGCCGAGGGTATGCCGAAGGGCCGCATGCAGCAGATGAGTGGCGGTATGGTGGGCGGCCGTCGCCAAGCGGCGCTCTTTGTCAACCAACATGTTGATTTGCTGACCCACGTCCAAGGAGCCTGATCGTACCGCAACGTGGTGGAGAACAATCTTGCCTCCGGCTACAGCAGTGGAGATTACCTCTGCCCGACCTCCCTGCCAAAGAACTTCGCCCCGATCGCCCAACTGCCCACCGGATTCGGCATAAAAGGGAGTTGTCGCGGCAAAGAGCCGTCCTTTCTCACCTGCAACCAAGCATTCGACGGCAGCCCCTTCCTCGTCCAGCAAGCCGAGAACTTCGCTGTCAACGGTAAGCGTATCATAACCAACAAAGCTGCAGACCTTCCCGGTGGCGGCAAGCCGTTTTACCCCCTCGTCGAGAAGCTTCATGCCCTCGTCCTTGCGTGAGGCGCGCGACTTTTGTCGCTGCTGCTCCATTTCGGTGGCGAATCCAGCCTCATCGAAACCGAGCCCCCTCTCCAAGGCGATATCGCGCACGATATCGAAGGGAAAGCCGAAGGTATCGTACAATTTGAAAATAAAGGCACCAGAAATGACCGTGGTAGTCGCTTGTTCCAAACGGGCGATCTCTTCGTCGAGAAGCGCCAGCCCATGCTCGAGGGTTTCTCGAAAGCGCTCCTCTTCTTTGGTCACCACCTTGGCAAGCAGAGCAGTGGCAGGTGCCAAATGGGGATACGCCTCGATCATCTCGGCGACCACGGTGCTGCAGACCTCGGCCATGAAGGGTTTATTGAGACCAAGATGTTTGCCGTAGCGCACCGCACGGCGCATGATTCGCCTCAGGACATAGCCGGCACCCTCGTTGCTCGGCAACACCCCGTCGGAAACAAGAAAGGTGGTGGCCCGCGCGTGGTCGGCGATGACCCGCATGGCCACGTCGTCCTGGTTGTCTTGCCCATAGCGCTTGTGGGCCAGACCTTGCAGACGTTCGATGATCGGCAGGAAGAGATCCGATTCGTAGTTGTTGAATTTCCCCTGCAGCACGGCGGCCACCCGTTCGAGACCCATGCCGGTGTCAATGCTCGGCTTCGGCAGTTTACTCATGATTCCGTCGGTGGAACGGTTGAACTGCATAAAGACCAGATTCCACAATTCGAGAAAACGATCGCAATCACAGCCAAGGGCACAATCCGGGCGCCCGCAGCCAGCCCCGGCACCCTGGTCGATATGAATTTCCGAGCAGGGTCCACAGGGGCCGGTATCACCCATGGCCCAAAAATTATCCTTTTCTCCCATCCTGACAATACGGCCCTTGGGCAGGGTATCGACCTTTTCCCAAAGTTGCTGAGCCTCGTCGTCATCTTCAAAAATAGTCACCCACAATTTCTCGGCGGGCACTCCCAACTCGACCGTCAGAAAATTCCAGGCAAAATGAATCGCCTCATCCTTGAAGTAGTCACCGAAGGAAAAATTACCGAGCATCTCAAAAAAGGTGTGGTGGCGGGCGGTATAGCCGACATTTTCAAGATCGTTATGCTTGCCTCCGGCTCGAACGCATCTCTGGCTGGTGACGGCCCGCAGGTAATCACGCTTATCCTCTCCCATGAAGACCATCTTGAACTGCACCATACCGGCATTGGTAAAAAGGAGCGTCGGATCGTCCTTGGGAACGAGGGATGAACTCTCCACCAAGGTGTGCCCTTTGTCGTTGAAATACTGCAAAAACCTGCGGCGAATGTCGTTTCCTTTCATGGGATGGTGATGTGGAGGTTTTGGGTTGATAATTGCCAGCCGCATTCGCTGATGCGAGCGGCTGAAGGTTAACGAGGCTGAACGGTCACAAACCTCATGCGAAGAGGTTGTCGTGAGCGACGATCAGCGGCAAGACTTGCTTGAATGCTGGGGTGCCGGCCTTGCCAAGCAGCTCGTAGATCAACATTTCTGCAGGACCGATGGTGGCCCCCTCGGCCGCGAGACGATTCAACCCAGCAAGATGGTCTCGTTCTCTTCTCGCCGAAACCGCGTCGGACACGATCCACACCCTTTTGCCGTCCGCCATGAGCGCCATTGCCGTCTGGTAAACACAGATATGGGTCTCCACTCCGACCACCGCCACGGTGTTCACCGTCTCGGGAAGGGTGTCAAAGAAACGCTTTGTTTCGCCGTTAGCCAGGGCATTAAAATCGGTCTTATCAAAACGGGGGATGTTCGTCGCCAGTAGTTCCAGATTTCCCACATAGGGCCCGAGTCCCTTGATGTATTGGGTATTGGCGACCACGGGAAGCTGAAGAATGGCGGCACAGCGCATCATCAATTCCACTGTGGCGGTCACCCTCTCGACCTGGTGAATTTTCGCCATCAATTTTTCCTGGACATCAATCACCTGCAGGCAGACGTTGTTCGGGGTGAGTAATTGGTGGGCCATGTTCGATCTCCTTATCGGCTCAGTTGCTGTCGAAAAACGATCCCACTTAACCCGTTTCCTTCTGCAGGTTCAAGTATATCGTACTGATCGCTGAAAAAACACCGGCGCTGACGGCACCAGCTAATCCCTGTTCGGCGCATTTTTTCGCGCGAGACTTTACAAACTCAAGGCAACTATTACATTAACAAATGAAATACCACCTTCATGGAGAACCTATGCAAAGCAATCAAATTGATGCCATGGCCAGACTGCTCAAATCGATGTCACATCCCATTCGCTTGAAAATTCTCTGCCTTTTGCAAGACAAAGAGCTTTCGGTAGGAGAGATCCGCTCTCAGGTTAAGACAACCAACGCCAATATTTCTCAGCACCTCAACATCCTGCGCGGCCAGGGGATCATCGATTTTCGCAAGGATGCCAATTTCATCTACAACAAAATCAGTGACAAACGTATTCTTGAGCTCATCAGGACTATGCATTCCCTGTTCTGCCCGAGCCTCTAAACGGATGTCGCATCG
>CAYSON010000175.1:2724-7255 GCA_964432635.1 uncultured Desulfopila sp. | reverse complement strand
ACCCTGGTCTATAAGAGCTATGCCTGGTACCTCATTGCCTATTGCCGCCTGCGTCATGACTTCCGCCTCTTCCGGCTCTCCCGCATCACCAGGGTGAACCTGCAACACGAGCCCTTTCTGCGCCGCGATGTCGGTGATCCGCAACGCTTCTTCACCTTCGATTGCGGCTCCAGCCAAGCGGTGGTGCTGCGCTTTGCACCCTGCGCCCGTGCCAGGGTCGAGGACACCTTTCCCGGCACCGATCTGGTCAGCGACGATTATGGCTTTCTCACCGCCAACCTTTACCTGCCCGACGACCCCTGGCTGTTTTCCCTTCTCCTCGGCTTCGGAGCCGACCTGGAAATCCTCTCGCCGGGTGAATGGCGCGAGCGCATGGGAAAAATCGTCCAGGACATGAAAAATTTCTACGCAACATGACATAGTGTTGTCACTCGCCGTGGTTAACATGAAGGCAAAGGGCATCAAGAGAAAGGCGATGCCGATACCGACCGCCCCCATGGGTCGGTCGCGTTTTCCCTCAACCGACAAGGAGCACGCTATGAAAACTAATCCGGTGGTATGGTTCGAGATCTATGTGCAGGAGGCGATGAGAGCCAAGGCCTTTTACGAGCAGATGCTGGGGGTGCAGCTAGCACCTCTGCCCAGCGAAGGTATGGAGATGTGGTGTTTCCCCATGCAGGACAACACCCCCGGGGCCATGGGCGCCATGGTCAAGATGGAGGGCTGCCCCTCCGGCGGCAACAGCACCCTGGTCTATTTCGCCTGCGACGATTGCGCCGTCGAAGCGGCGCGGGCCAAGGAAGCCGGAGGACAGGTCTTCAAGGAGAAGTTCTCCATCGGCGAGTACGGTTATATCGCCCTGGTGGTCGACCCGGACGGCAATATGATCGGGCTGCATTCGATGCAATAGGCTTGCCGCGTGGGCCACGAAAAAGGTAGACTGCATGAGGCATTCCCAACAGCGCGCTTTTTCGTGGCATGGCTGAAACGGCCGGGGTAAGGTGACGGCCAATCCCTTCCCCAGGCCAAATTCTTATGCAATTTTCCTCGCGACTGCCCAAACATCTCGACCCCAACCCCTTTTCCCGACTGCTTGCCGAGAAACGATCCACAGGAGAGGAGATCCTCGACCTTACCCAGTCCAACCCCACCCTGGCCGGGTTTACCACAGATCCCCTGGCCGGTATCGATCTCAGCGGCGGCGGTCACTGCTACCAGCCAACGCCTCTCGGCTCTTTCGAGGCGCGATTGGCCATCGCCGACTATTACCGCAGCAACGGCCACGGCAACGTCTCCGGCGACGATCTGCTGCTCACCGCCTCAACCAGCGAGGCCTACGCCTTTCTCCTCAAGCTGCTCACCGAGCCGGGCGACGAGATCCTCGTCCCCGCCCCCAGCTACCCGCTGTTCGACTTCCTGGCCGCCATGGAAAAGGTGCGTGTCGGCCGCTATCCCTTGCGGCCGGCCGCAAACGGTGCGTGGCAGATCGACTTTCATCTCCTCGAAACAGAGATCTCCCGGGCCACCAGGGCCATCGTGGTGGTCAACCCCAACAACCCCACCGGTTCCTATCTCGGAGGCGACGAGGCTAGGCGTCTGACCGAACTCTGCCGCCGGCACTCCCTGGCTCTGCTTGTCGACGAGGTCTTCCTTGACTACCCCCACCCCAAACATTCGGGTCTGTGCCATTCCGCCGTCGGCCTGAGCGAGGCGCTGACCTTTGTCATGAGCGGCTTTTCCAAGATCCTTGCCCTGCCCCAGGTCAAACTCGGCTGGATCCACATCGCCGGCCCCGAGCCGCTCAAAACCGAGGCCAGGGAGCGACTCGAGTTCATCGCCGACACCTATCTCTCGGTGAACTCGATGGTCCAAGTGGCGGCGCCTCTCCTGCTGTCGCGCCGAACAGAGATCCAAGAGGAAATCCGCGAACGTATCGCCACCAACGAAGCAAGTCTCTCTGCTGCCGGCATCCCTGCTCTGCCTCGCCAGGGCGGCTGGTACGGCATCCTGCCCTTGCCACCGGGACAAACCGATGACCGCTGCTGCCAGGCCTTGCTGGAAACGTTCTCGCTGCTCGTCCACCCCGGCTATTATTACGATTTCGCCGAAAGCGACAAGCTGGTGGTCAGTCTGATCACCCCGGAGAGGGAATTCGCCACCGGTCTGGAGCTACTGACCTCTCACCTGGGGCTGAAAGACAGAGAGAGACCCGCCAAGGCTTTCCGGGAACGGCGCTCGCGGTAAAGTCCATTTTTATCGATCACTTGGGGGAGGAAACCGGGGGAGAAGTCTTAGCTCTCGGAGGGGACGAGGGCACTGTTGATGGCGGCGGCCAGCTGCGCCAGCACGAAGGGTTTGGCGACCGTGGCGTTGAAGCCGTAGTTGCGAAAGGAGGCCATCACCGGATCATTGGAATAGCCGCTGGCAACAATCACCGGCAACTGTGGGTCAACCTGACGCAGATGGCCGAGCGCCTCCCGCCCCCCCATGCCGCCGGGAATGGTGAGATCGACGATGGCCAGGTCAATGGTCATTCCCTGCTGTCGACAGGCCTCGAGTTGGACCACCGCCTCTTGTCCATCGGCGGCCGCCACCACCTCGTGTCCAAGGGAGTGGAGCATCGCCGCGAGGATGTCGCGGACCATCGCCTCGTCGTCCATGACCAGAACCCGCAGGGCTTGAACAGGAGGCGAGGCCGCCGCTGGTTGGTTCAGGACGCCGGCAGTGTCGGCGGCGGGCAGGTAGATAACGAACTCAGTACCCGCCCCCGGGGTCGAATCGACCAGGATATGGCCATGGTGCTTGTTGACGATGGACAAGGTGATGGCCAGACCGAGCCCGCTGCCCTCCTGTTTGGTGGTGAAGTAGGGATCGAAGATCTTTTCAAGGAGGTGCGAGGGAATACCGATGCCGCTGTCGCTTATGGCGATGCGCACGTAGCGCCTTTCGGGGTCGAGCATAGCGCCGCGTTCACTGCCCGCCTCAACGTTGGCACAGCGTATCACTACCTTGCCACCTCCAGGCATGGCGTGACGGGCATTAAGCACGATATTCTGGATGACCTGACTGATCTGACCGCCATCAATCAGCGCCGGCCAAAGATTATCCGGTACCAGGAACTGGCAGGAAACATTGCTGCCGCTCAGGACGAACCCGGCTGAATCCTCGATCAGTTCCTTCAGCGAGGTCGACTCGCGGATCGGTTCGCCGCCTTTGGCGAAAGTGAGTAATTGCTGGGTCAGGTCCCTGGCGCGCAACGAGGCCTTCTCGGCCGCCGCAAGCAGCCGTCTCGTTCTGTCGCTCAATTGCGAATCATGCAGGGTCAGGTTGATACTGCCGAGAATGGCGGTGAGAATATTGTTGAAGTCGTGGGCGATGCCCCCGGCGAGAACACCGGTCGATTCGAGTTTTTTGATCTTGAGTCCCTCCTCCTCGGCGCGGATACGTTCGGTCGCATCCTGAACCAACGACAGCGCCCCGACCACTCCCCCGGCTCCGTCGTAGATCGGGGTATTGAACCAGTCACAGTGAATTATCTCACCGTTCTGGCGCAGGTTGCGATTGCTGCTGCGCACCCCCGCCGGCGAGGCCAAGAGCTTTCTCCAAATCTTGTCGAGGTGCATCCCCACCTCCTCCGGCAGCAGCGAAACAGCCGATAGGCCCTCCGCCTCCTCGGCAGAATAGCCGAAGATGCGCTCCGCCATGGGATTCCAGTGCACTACGCAAAAATTGGTATCCCAGACGATGATACCCATGGGCGCCTGTTCGATGATCATCCGCAGGCGTTCCTCGCTGACCCGCAGCGCCTGCTCGATCTCCCCTCGTTGGGTGATCTCCTGGCGCAGGTCCTCGGTCCGCCTGGCCACTTGTTCCTCAAGGTGGTCGCGGTAGCTGAGAATCTCGGCGAAGCTGTCGCGCAGTTTGGCCGTCATCTGATTGAAGATCCGACCAAGGCCGCCGATCTCGTCGGATGAGGAAATGGTTACACTGGTGTAAAGATTGCCGGTGGAAATCTCCTCGGCCGATTTGGTCAACTGCGCTATCGGCCGGGTGATACGGGCAGCGAGAAGAAGTGCCGTGGCGACCGCAACAAGCAGTGCGCCGAGCGAGGCGAGGACGGCGATGGTCCTCAGCGAAGCAATCTCCGCATCGCTGGTACGTTGTTCCCGCTCGAGAAAGTGTTGCAGCTGTTCGGTGAGCTGCTGCCCGCCGTGGTGGAGCTGTTCATGCTGCACGATAAACTGCTGCTGCTCGCTGAAATAGTCGGCAAAGATTTTACGGTAGACGGCGGCGGCTCTGCTGATGCGAAAAATGCGGAGGCGCAGGGTGTCCTCAGCGGCAGTGCTCATAGCATCGGCAAGCAACCGTTCGAGGGCCGCCGCCCCCTCGGTGACTTGTACCGCCTTGCGTCCATCAAGAGTCAACAGGTAGTCTTTTTCCGCCTGCAGCAACCGAACGATTTCATAAAAATATCTCTGTTCACCGGCCTGAGTGTTGACAGCGACATCACCACCGGCGGAAAGAAGCCGCG
>CAYSON010000175.1:0-2714 GCA_964432635.1 uncultured Desulfopila sp. | reverse complement strand
CACTCAGACGACTCTTGGCCGGCTCCAGGCTCAGTGTCCTTATCGAGAATTTTTCGAAATGATCGCGATAGCCATCAAGTCTTATGATCGGCTCCATCTCCCCGGCTATGCCTTTCCGGACAAGGTGCTCGGTCGCCTTGGCAAACCGCACGGTCAGTTCCTCGAGAAGGCGCGAGGCGGCGATGGCGTGCTGCATTTTCTGGCTGGAGGTAAAGAGGTGTTGCTGAAGCTCGATGGCATAGAGCGACTTGTGGACCTCAAGACTAAAGGAGGCGATGGCCGCCTGTCGGTTCAAAGCGGTCTCCAGGCTCCACCAGACGATGAGCAGGATACTGCCCATGATGGCGACAATGGTCGCAAAGGCTATGCCGAGCTTGTTGCGAAAGGACATGCCGCCACCAAGGTCAGGGTTGTTGCCGGATCTCGGCGATTTCTTCGCGAAGATGGCGGAGAATCTCGGAATACTGGTCGGGAAAGGCCAGCAACTCACTGAAGCTGTCGAGTCCCTTTTCGGCGATGTTCGGCCTCGTGGCGAGATCATAGTTGAAGGCCCACTCCGGTGCCGACACCATCTCCGCCTCGATGCGTCGTTTCAGCGGGGAATAAATCTCCTTGGGCACCTCAACGTTGGGCGAAAAGGCCCCGGAACCGAGGCTGAATTTACTCTGCGGTTCAACCCCGCCGAAATAGCTGAGCAAACTCTTGGTCAAAGGCTGATGGGTCGAGGCCTTGGTCAAGACGATGCCGTCCACCGGTCCGACGGCCACCTTGGGAACCGCCGCATCGATTTGCGGGAAGGCAAAGAAATCAAACCCGCTCTCCTCGGCCAGCCGGCAATTTGCGGCGGAAAGGGCGGGAATGGCCCAGGTACCCATGAGGGTCATGGCAGCTCTGCCGGAGCAGACCTGCTCAAGCGCCTCGGTCCAATTGATATGGTTGGCGTCGGTGTTGAAATATCCCTTGGCAAGAAGATCGCTCCACTCGGCAAAAACCCGCTCCACCTGCGGATCGCCATAACTGGCCTCGCCGACCATCAGCCTCTGACGATAGTCGGGTCCGGCCCGGCGCAGCAGCAGGTAGTCGAACCAGAACTGGGCCGGCCAGCGCTCTTTGGCCCCCAGGGAAAAAGGGACTATCCCCTGGGCCTTGAGGTCGGCGGCAAGCCGCAGCAGCTCAGGCCAGGTGCTCGGCGCGGTCAACCCGTACTGCGCAAAGAGCCGGGTGTTATAGAAAAAGACCACGAAATGCTGGGTGATCGGCAGAAGATAGTGTTTGCCGTTATAGCGGCTGGCCTTGTTGGCCACGGCGGTGGAGAATCGTTGCTCGAGGTTCTCCTGTTGCCAGAGGTCGTCAAGGGGCAGCAAATGACCGCTATCAACCAGCTCCTGGGTCTTGGCTCCGGCCCAATAACTGAAGAGTTCCGGAGGATTACCACGCGCCAGGGTGGCGTGGATCATGCTTTTGAAGGCCTCGTGGTCCAAACCCTGGGCCACGACCTGCCCATCCTCGCGTCCAGCGTTGACGGTGGCCACCATCTCGACCAATCCACCGCTCAAGGCCCCGGAAAAATAATGGAAAAAGGTGATCTTCGGGGGAGCCGGCGCGGCCCCGGCATCAGGCTGGGGCAAGCATAGGCAGCAGCACAGGAGAACGAACAGCAGACGAATGGCGACGACCTTCATTGGCGACCTCCCCACGGTTTTACCGGCCATACGGCGCAGTCGCCTCCCCTGGTCGAAACACGACCAGATGATAAGCGTGACCGGACAACTCCATGGTAGCAAAAACCGCCCAGAGATAAAAGGTCATCCACCATTTTTGATGGTAAAGAACAACATAATCGGTGCGCTTCAGCTCTCGCTGATGCGACAGTACGATTCCCTGGTGAAAAAAAGCATGCATACCGCCAGTGCCGTGCTCACCGCGAACCATAAAAAGGCTGCCTGGTAGGCGGCTCCGTCGTAGATACGCACACCCTGATGGAGAGCACCTTGCCAGTGGCGATCGAGGATGAGACCAAGCAGCGGTTGCAGGATAGCGGCAAAGCCCAGTACCGACATGTTGACCACGCCCCCGGTGGCACCGGCGGCCCCGGGATGGTTGACCTCGCGGGCGAAAGCGAAGCCGATGATCACCGCCCCGGAGAAAAAGCCGAGAAGGGCAAGAAGCGGATACAGCATGGCCACCGAGAGATTCCCCCAAAGAAAGATGGACCACAGCGAGGTGGTCATTGCCACCGAGAGCAGATAAGGGAGGCGACGCCGGCGGAGGCGATCAGAGAGGGCCCCGATACATGGCCCGCCGATGGCCCAGGCGATCAGCATCACCGAGGTCATGGTCGCCGCCTCGCTCCGCCCCAGACCATGCACCTGGGTGAGATAGGGCACGCCCCAGAGACCGGCGAACACCAACACCGGTGCGGTGGAAAACCCGCCGGCAAAAAACAGCAGCCAGGTGGCGGGACGGGAAACTACTGACTTCAATGCGGTTAGTGCCGGTAAGCCCGCGTTTTTCAGGGCCGAGGCGTGGGCGTGGCTGCGGTAGCCGTAGTCACTCGGGTCGTCGCGCACCACCAGCCAGATGAGCGCTGCGCACACCAGGGTGATACTGCCGCTGGCGGCCATGGCACTGCGCCAGCCCACCGTGGCCACCACCTCCGCCAGGGGCACCCCGTCCAGGACCCCGCCGATATTGCCGAAGATCAGCGAAACGCC
>CAYSON010000174.1:0-7302 GCA_964432635.1 uncultured Desulfopila sp. | reverse complement strand
ACAAGCTCGGCGGCCTGTTGCTGACCACCGGCAACAAGAGCGAGATTGCGGTCGGTTACTGCACCCTCTATGGTGACATGTGTGGCGGGCTGGCGGTGATCGCCGACGTTCCCAAGGTGCTGGTCTATCGGCTGGCTGCGTATGTCAATCGCGAGCGGCAGATCATTCCCCGGCGGATCATTGAAAAGGCGCCCAGTGCTGAGCTTAAGCCGGGCCAGAAGGATCAGGATGATTTGCCGCCCTACGAGATCCTCGATCGGGTCCTCGAACTCTACCTTGAAGAGGGCAAAGGCCTGCGGGAAATCGTCGCCGAAGGGTTTGATCAAGATATGGTCGGCGATATTCTCCGGCGCATCCGCCACCACGAATACAAGCGCAAGCAGGCGCCCCTGGGACTGAAGGTAACCAGCAAGGCCTTCGGATACGGACGGCGCTATCCCAACGTACAGAATTTTCGGGAAGAGTAAGGGGAGGGTGCCATCGCAAAGGTGGTCGGACATGTTGAGGGGTTGAAAAGCAACCAGCTCAAGTTGCTGCAACGGCTTGCCGACAAGCGGGTTGGGCGCGATGTCATCGTTGGCGCCGAGACCGCCAGGACGCTCTGTCAGTTATCCTTCGAGCTCAACCGCCAACTGGGATTGCTCATCCACCGCTCCGGCAAGATCGAACAGGTTATCGTCGGCAGCCATGGTCAGATCGTTATCCCCCCTCTCGGCAACGTGCGCGCATCCGGCGGACGGTTGCGCGGTCTGCGTTTGGTGCACACCCACCTGGCAGGCGAGGAGATCAGCGATGAAGACCTTATGGATCTGGTCTTTTTGCGGCTTGATCTGTTGTCGGTGCTCAAGGTGGCTGCGGACGGTCTGCCGGAACGGATGTATTCTGCTCATCTCTTGCCGGGTGGAGGAGATGGCAAGAACTGGGCCTTTCTCGAGCCGGTGCATCCTGCCAACCAACGCCAGTCGGCGGAAGAACTGATTGCCACCATCGAAGGGGAATTGAGTGGCGGGCGACGAAGCAGCGAGATAGACCGCCAGGGGGATCGCGCCATCCTGATCAGTGTAACCACCGAGTCAAAGCTGCGCGCTGAGGCGGAACTGGCGGAGCTTGCCGAGTTGGCCCGCTCCGCCGATGTTCGTGTGCTTGATTCGGTACTGCAACGACGCAGCCAGATCAATCCCCGTTTTATTCTTGGCAAAGGCAAGTTGGCTGATATCATGGTGCGAGCCCTACAACTGGACGCCAATCTGCTCATCTTCAATCAGGAGTTGAACCCTTCGCAGATCCGCTCGATCACCGACTTCGCAGACCTACGCGTCATTGATCGCACGCAGCTCATTCTTGACATCTTCGCCGGTCGCGCCATGAGCCGCGAGGGCAAGCTCCAGGTAGAGATGGCGCAGCTCAAGTACATGCTGCCGCGCCTGTCGTCCCGTGACGACGCCCTGTCCCGGCTGACCGGCGGTATCGGCGCACGAGGACCGGGAGAAACCAAACTGGAGATCGACAAGCGCCGCATCAACGATCGCCTGGCGCGATTAAGCAAGGAACTGGAGCAGGTCGGCCTGGAGCGCTACCGGCGCCGCTCCAAGAGGCGCAAGAAGCAGTTGCCGGTGCTTTCCCTGGTCGGCTACACCAATGCCGGCAAGTCGACCCTGCTCAACACCCTAACCAACAGCAATATCGTTGCCGAGGATAAGCTTTTTGCCACCCTTGATCCGACCAGCAGAAGACTGCGTTTTCCCGCTGAGCTCGAAGTCATCCTTACCGATACGGTTGGATTTATCGATAAACTTCCGGCGGATCTCCTCAAGGCCTTCATGGCGACACTTGAGGAACTGCAGGAGGCCGATCTTCTCCTCCATGTGGTTGACGTCGCCGATCCGTCCTTTGCCGAGAAGATGGCTGTGGTCGAGCGATTACTGGGTGAATTGGAACTGGCGGAGTTGCCGCGTCTGACGCTGTTCAACAAGATTGATCTTCTCAGCGAGGAAGAGCAGGCACAGGTGACGCAACACTACGGAAAGGATGGATTTCTGGTCAGCGCCGTCAACGCTCAGAGTTTGCTGGGATTTCTACAGCATGCCGAGCGGGCCATCGGCAGAACACTGCATCTGTTACGGTCGTAAATAAAAGCCGAGCTCTTTGTCGAAAGCGCGATCCTCGACAAACTCGCAGCCGATGCGATTGCCGTTGATGGAGCGGATATGAACCTCTTTGGTGAGTTGGGTGGTCTTGCGGTTGTCAAGTGTAAATGCCAAGATCCCCTTTTGCCCAATTTTCACATCGTGGCTGCCACGAAATTCAAAACAGGCACCGTTCACAGAGAGGTTGATGACTTTGACCTTGCCGCTGTTGACCGCAGGTGGCATTGACTCGTAATAGCCCTGCAACTCGGTAGTTTTTCGGGAGTAGATACCTTGCAATTCTGTGGCTTTGCGATAGTGTCGACGAAATTCGAGTTGCACTTTGAAGACCTGCCCGCAACGGCACTTGACCTTGAGCATGTGCAGACGTTGACGAAATTGTCGCACGGCGATGATTTTGGCACTATTACACTGAGGGCAGATGATGGTCGTTTCATCGCCTGACTTGACAAAGGATTTTTGAGTCTGCTGTTCGGTCATGCGCTCATTGTGTGGGGATATAGGTAACGACCAATGTTTTGTTTACCTAGTATACAACAAGTGAAGTGCAAAAGACCACAGGGTAAGAAAAAAAAGAGCAATTGCTGCGCATTGCTGGGAATGTTAGATTATCTTATTAATAATGCTGTAAATATCATTTTTAAGAAGGTAGGCAGGGGTGATCGAATTGCCCTGCAAGTGTCCATCAATCGTAAATAATTGTGGTATAGCGCTCAAGAATTTCTTCTGTTTCCCGATCCAGTTGGTCAGCGATTTCATGGATCTGATATTCCTGTCCACAAACAGTGCAGCGCATGCGAATCTGTCGGCATCGGCGATGCACCTCAAGTTTCCCTTGGCATTGTTTACACTGCATGATGCTTAGCTCAGCAATTGAGCGCGAGTGAAAAGGGCCTTAAGGGGATAGCCGGCCGTGGCCAAGGCATCGGCGCCGCCTTCCTGGCGATCAACGATGGTTACCACCAGACCGACCTTGAATCCAGCTGCCTGAACCCGCTCAATGACCTTGAGCAGGGTGCCGCCGGTGGTCACCACATCCTCGACCAGGGCGACGGTGCCGCCGGGGACCATATTTTTGAGACCTTCGATATAGTTGCCGGTACCGTGCCCTTTGGCTTCCTTGCGGACGATAAAGGCCGGAATCGGTGCTTCGGCGAGATGCGAGGCAATGGATACTGCTGTAACCAGTGGGTCGGCGCCGAGTGTCATGCCACCAACAGCGTCAATAGGAGTGGGGTTTTTTTGCAACAGTGCAAAGAGCAATTTCCCACAGAGATAACCACCTTCGGCGGATAGAGTGGTCTGCTTGCCGTCGATATAAAAATCGGAGGTCTTGCCGGAGGTGAGGGTGAAGGTTCCCTGGCGATAGGATTTTTCCAGGAGAATCTCCTTGAGGCGTTGTCGATCATCCATGATAAAATGAGCTGGTGGTTGAAGGAAAGAGAGAGAAAACGGCGCTTTTTCGATAATTGCCGGCGATACTACCTTTTTTTTTATCGCCTTGAAAGAAAAAACTGGCGGGGCTGTGTGGCTCGGTGTTAGGCTGACGCCGGTATCGATAGGCGCTTGCTGCCAACGCATGGAACACTTCTTGCTTTAGCAACGTTGTCGCATTTAAGGGGCGAGAATAGTGGTGGATATTGCCCAGAATCGAAAAATGATGGAGATCGGCCGTTTCGGCCATTCGACAAGGATACGCAGAAGGGGGAAGTATGTGTGGTATTGTTGGATATTGCGGTTCGCGGAAAGTGGTTCCGGTCGTTCTTGAAGGT
Source organism: uncultured Desulfopila sp. (assembly GCA_964432635.1). Lineage (GTDB taxonomy): Bacteria > Desulfobacterota > Desulfobulbia > Desulfobulbales > Desulfocapsaceae > Desulforhopalus_A. The sequence continues at coordinate 3,383 of CAYSON010000174.1, read as the reverse complement.
TTACGCCGCCTCGAATATCGCGGCTATGACTCTGCCGGAATCGTCTACCTCCAGGACGGCAAGTTGATCAAACATCGCTCGGAGGGCAAGCTGTCACGACTTGAGGCGATCATCGACGAGGCCATCATAGCTCCAGCTCATATCGGCCTCGGCCACACCCGTTGGGCAACCCACGGCGCACCGACCACCGCCAACGCCCATCCACACAGCGATTGCAGCGGAAATTTGGTCGTCATCCACAATGGCATCATCGAGAACTATCATAGCCTGCGTGAAGAGCTTCGCGCCAAGGGGCATCGTTTTACTTCGGAGACCGACACCGAGGTATTGGCCCATCTCATCGAAGAATACCTGGACAGGGATCTGGTGGCCGCAATAAAGATGGCGATCGCCCGAGTTGAAGGTTCTTACGCGGTGGGGGTGTTGTGGAGCGGCATGCCGGATGCCCTGGTGGCGGTGCGCAACCAAAGCCCTCTGGTGCTCGGTCTGAGTGAGGAGGGCACCTTTCTCGCCTCCGATATTCCAGCGCTGTTGCCCTACACCCGCAAAGTGATCTTTATGGACGACATGGAGCTGGCCGTATTGCGTGCCGGGGGCTGCGAGATCCAGTCACTGGCGAGCGGCAGGGTGGTGAAAAAAGAGGTCAAGACCATCGACTGGAACGCGGCCATGGCGGAGAAGGCCGGGTTCAAGCATTTCATGCAAAAGGAGATCTATGAGGAGCCGCAGGCGATCACCAATACCGTCAGCGGCCGCATCAACCCGGAAACCGGCGAAGTGGTGTTGCCGGAGATCAACCTCAGTCAGGCCGACCTTGTCGATATTGATCGTATCTTCCTGGTGGCCTGCGGTACCTCCTGGCATGCCGCCCTGGTCGCCAAGTACTGGATTGAGCAGTATGCCGGGATACCGGTGGAGGTGGACATTGCCTCGGAGTTCCGTTATCGCCGCCTCCTCATCAACGAGCGGGTGTTGACCGTTTCCATCTCCCAGTCGGGAGAGACCGCCGACACCCTGGCGGGAATTCGCATCGCCAAGGAACTGGGATCAAAGATCATCACCATCTGTAACGTGGTTGGCTCGACCATGACCCGCGAAGCGCACGGCACCATCTACACTCATGCCGGGCCGGAGATCGGAGTAGCCTCGACCAAGGCCTTTGTCTCGCAACTGGCGGCCCTCTTTCTTTTCACCCTTTATCTTGGGCAGAAACGGGGCACCATCGCTGGGGAACTGGCGCAGCGGCTGGGCCGGGAACTTATCGGAATCGCTGCAGTGGTGGAAAAGGAATTGCCGCGCTTACAGAAGGAGATAAAAAAGCTCATCGAGCGCTATTATGATGCCCGCGATTTTCTCTTTGTCGGGCGCAGCCTCAACTATCCTATCGCCCTGGAAGGGGCCTTGAAACTCAAAGAAATTTCTTACATTCATGCCGAGGGTTATGCCTCCGGGGAACTGAAGCATGGTCCCATCGCCCTGATCGACAAGGACATGCCGGTTCTGGCTCTGGTGCCGCAGGATGAGGTGTACCAGAAATCTATCTCCGGCGTCGAAGAGATCAAGGCCCGCCAGGGTCGGATTATCCTTATCGGCAGCGAGGGCGACGAGCATCTTCGTACCATCACTGACGATGTCATTTATCTGCCCAAGGTGCATGCGGCGATGAACCCCATCCTCTACACCATCCCCGCCCAGTTACTGGCCTACGAGATTGCCGTCAAACGTGGCTGCGATGTCGATCAGCCGCGCAATCTCGCTAAAAGCGTCACCGTCGAATAGGTGGCGAAGATGCGTCCGGGGCGACGACACCGTTGCCCCATACGGCTGTGTGCAGGCAATTTTACGACAGGCTGTCGATAATCCGAGCCTCTCGAGCCTCAGCAACCAAGGGATCGACAAGCACCTCACGACGGTGATCGTCCTCGATATAGACCAAGACATCTTTGACCTCTATGTCCATGGCGAAGATGGTACCACCGCCGAGGTCCTTGTCCTGCCAGCGCTTGAGAAACCACAAGACCTCCTCCTTGCTCACCGTCCAACTCAGACCACGCCGACTCCCCGTCACCGAGCCGCGATAGGCAGTGGTGGTGGTGAAGGGGCAGGGTTTGCCTTGCTGGCGCAGCCGGTCGCGGTCACAGAGGAGAAAGAGGCCTTTCCATTCCTCGTAGGTGCCGACCAGGGCGAAGGGGGTGTTCTTCTTGTAGTAGAGCAACAATAGAGCCCGCTCAAGACAACCGGCTTTCTGGAATAGCTCCAGATTGTTATGGAGAAAGCGCAGATGATCGGAGGGATGCAGCCCACACATCGCCTCCAGGGGATCGCTATGACGTTCGAGGTGGTCGATCAGCACCTTGATCTTTACCTCCTGGCTGGCCTGGTGGCGTTCCTGCATCTTGGCGTTAGCGAAGCTGCCGGTAAAGTCGTCGGGCGGATAAAGAAAGCGGATGTGCTCTAGGTTCCAGGGCAGGTTTTTGGTTCGTTCGTAGATGACCATGGTGAGGTTTTCCATTGATGGCTAAATTGATTTTATGTGGGAGCGGATGACAACATCAAGAAGACCCTATGTTCGGGGCCACTTCCACCTGTAACCATCTTTTACCGCAAGGCAAGCCAGTGAGCGGCGACGTCAAGCATGCGATGGGCGAAGCCCCACTCATTATCAAACCAGCAGAGCATCTTCAACAGGGTGTCGCGACAGACTCTGGTCTGGGTTCCATCGATGACCGCTGAGCGTGGATCGGTGTTGAAGTCCACCGAGGCGTGCGGTTCCTCGGTGTAGCCAAGCAGGCCGCGCAGCCGACCCTCGGCCGCCTCAGCCATGACCCGATTGACCTCGGCGACGGTTGTGGGCGTTCTCAGATTGACGGCCAGATCCATCAGCGAGACGTTGATGGTCGGCACCCGTACGTGCAGACATTGGAAGCGATCGGCAAGGAGCGGCATAAGGCGATTGATGCCCTTGGCCAGGCTGGTGTCCACCGGAATGATGGAATGGAGAGCGCTGCGGGTCAGGCGCAGGTTGGTGTGGTGGTAACTGTCGATTACCGGCTGATCGTTCATGGCCGAATGAATGGTGGTGGTAACGCCGCTTTTGATACCGAACTCCCGGTGCAGGATGTCGAGTACCGGAACGATGCAGTTGGTGGTGCATGAGGCGTTGGAAACGATGCGGTGCTCGCTTTTCAGCTGGTGCTGGTTGTAGCCGTATACGATGGTTGCGTCGATCTGCGGCACCGCCGGATGGGAAAGTAGCAACCGCCGGGCGCCGCCGGCCAGATGGCGTTCGGCCGGACCCTTGTCGAAAAAGGAACCGGAACATTCAAAGAGGAGATCAATGTTCAGCTCATGCCAGGGCAATTTTTCCGGATCGGCTTCGCTCA
>CAYSON010000173.1:0-7321 GCA_964432635.1 uncultured Desulfopila sp. | reverse complement strand
GGCCACTTCTACCCCAACCGTGCCATAAGGAGGAACCCTGAGCGACATCCCAAGATGCCGCCGACACCGCAATCGACCGAGCCGCAGCAAAGCGGTCCGGGCCCGCCAGCCCCGGGAAATCCTGGGGTCTTGCGTTGACCGGACCAGATTTCTTGTCACCTCAACGAAAATGGAGACCTTTATGAACGTCACAATCGCCGCCGCTTTCTGTACCGCCACCCTGCTCCTCGCCACCCCCCTGGCCCAGGCCGCCGATCAGGTGGTGCTCAAATTCAGCCATACCGATCAGCAGCAGGGCCTGCGCCACGCCGCCGCCCTCAAGTTCGCCGACAAAGTCGCCGAATACACCAGCAATCGCTACAAGGTGCAGGTCTATCCGGCCGGCCAGCTTGGCAACGATCCCAAGGCCATCGAACAACTGGCTCTGGGCGGTGTTGATTTCACCGTCTCCTCCACCGGCTCCTACGCTCCCCACGTCGATTCCCTCAACATGACCATGCACCCCTACCTGGTGGAATCCTACGAGCAGGCCTGGAAACTCTACGACGAGTCAAAATGGCTGCAGGCCCAGTTCGACAAGGCCCCGGCCAAGGGCTTTCGTTTTCTCGCCACCTGGGAGGCGGGTTTCCGCTGCATGACCACCAAGGATCCGCTGGCCTCCCCGGCCGACGCCGCCGGCAAGAAGCTGCGCACCTTCCCCAACGAGATGATGCGCTGGACCCTGGAAGCGATGGGCTTTGGCATCCAGATCATGCCGCTCCCCGAGGTCTACCTGGCCATTCAGCAAGGCGTAGTAAGCGGCCAGGAGAACCCCATTGACACTATTTTCTCCAATAAATTCTTTGAGGTAGCCCCAAACGTCACCCTGACCCGCCACGTCTACAGCCCGATTCCCCTGACCGTCTCCGAGAAGACCTGGCAGAAGATCAGTGCCGACGATCAAAAGGCGATCACCAAGGCGGCCAAAGAAGTGGCGACCTGGCACCGCACCGAGATCGTCGCCACCGAGGGCAAGCAACTTGACGAGATGGCCGCCAAGGGTGCCAAGATCGCCAAACCCGAGCTCAGCGCCTTCCGCAAGGCGGTAGCCCCGGTTTACGACAAGGCCAAGGAAAAATTCGGCGCCGCCGAGGTCGAGACCCTGCTCAAGGACGCCGAGGCCATTCGCGCCGCCAACCCCGCAAAATAACCGACCCTTTTCTTCAAACGGCGGGCAGCGCCAGCGCTGCCCGCCGCCAAGGATAAGTCATGAAACCAGCTTTCCTGCCACCGGCCCTGTTGAGCGCACTTGAACGGGCCCTGCACCTGATCTTGCTGGGCATCGGCGCCTCTATGGTCCTGCTGGTCTTTAGCAACGTCGTCACCCACCTGTTCAACAAGGATATCGCCTGGACCACCGAGCTCTGCGAGTTCTTCATGGTCTGGGTGACCTTTCTCGGCGGGGCGGCTGCGGCCCGGCGCGGGGCGCACATGACCATCACCGAGTTTCTCGACAAACTCGGAGAAGAGAAACGACGCTGGGCCGACGGAGCCATCCAGCTGCTCTGCCTGGTGGTGCTGCTCATGCTCCTCTACTACGGGTCGATCATCGTCAATGCCAACTGGGAAAACCACCTCACCGTTCTCGGCTGGCCCATGGCCTTTCAGTATCTGGCCCTGCCGGTGGGAGCAAGTCTTAGCCTGATTTTTGTCGGTCACGATTTCATGGCGATCATGGCCGGCCAGGATCACCAGCAACGCTACGGAGAATAAGCTGATGATCGCCCTGGTCCTTTTTCTCGTCTTCTGTCTGATCGCCTGTATGGGCGTGCCGCTGATGTATGCCCTGCTCGCCACCACCATGGGCATGATTCTCTTCGCCGGCATGAGCTACCCGATCGAGACCATCCTGCTCACCTTTATTTCCGGGGTGGAGCCCTTTATCCTCATTGCCGTGCCGCTCTTTATCTTTGCCGGCGAGCTCCTCTCCAAGGGTGGGGTGGGTAAACGTATCGTTGATTTCACCCAAACCCTGTTCGGTTTTCTACCGGGCGGCCTGGGGGTGGTGACCTGCATCTCATGCCTGCTCTTTGGCGGGGTTTCCGGCTCGGCTATCGCCGACACCGCCGCCATCGGCTCCCTGGTTATCCCGATGATGAAGCGCAAGGGCTATCAAGCGGCCTTTGCCGCCGCCCTGCTCTCGGTGGCCGGGACCCTTGCCCTGCTCATGCCGCTCTCCATCCCCTTTCTCGTCTACTCCTTTATTGCCGGGGTGTCGATGCGGCAGCTGTCGATGGCCGGCATCATTCCCGCCCTGATCAGCGCCCTGGCCCTGATGGTGGTGTGCATGTGGTACGGCCGCAAAACCGGCTGCGACGCGGGTGGCAGGATGTCAACTCCCAGGGAAATCTGGCAGGCCTTCACGGCCGCCGACGGCGCCCTGCTCATGCCGGTGATCATCATCGGCGGCATCTGGTCCGGACTCTTCACCCCCACCGAGGCGGCAGCGGTGGCCGTGGTCTATGGCCTTATTATCTCGCTCTACGTTTACAAAGACATCGCCTGGAAGGACATCCCGCCGATCCTCGTCAGTTCGCTGCAGACCAGCGCCACGGTGATGCTGGTGATCGGCGCCACCGGCTGTCTCTCCTGGCTGCTCACCGTCGAACAGGTGGCGGTACAGCTCACCGAATGGGTGCGCCTGATCGCCCATGAGCCTTGGGTCTTCCTGCTGCTGGTCAACTTGGTGCTGTTCATGCTCGGCATCTTTATAGAACCGCTGCCGGCGATGCTCCTCTCGGCCCCATTGCTCCTGCCGCTGGCGCAAAACTTCGGCATCGACATGGTCCATTTCGGGGTGGTGGTCACCGCCAATCTGGCCATCGCCCTCTACACCCCACCGGTGGGTGGGACCCTCTTTGTCGCCGCCAAGCTGGCCGATGCCGGCATCGGCGCCATCACCAAACACCTCATTCCGCTGATGGGATCGACCTTGGTGATGCTGGTGGTGATCACCTATGTGCCGCAATTAACCAAATGGATTCAGTGGCTGGTGCTCGGTCCCTGAAAAGGCCGAGCCACCGTAGCCACTTCCCTGCGCCGCCACCGAGATCCGGCCCGAACATTCAACACCAAACGGAGATTTACATGCTCAAACTCGCCATCATCACCGGCTTTCTGTCACAGACCAAGGACCGCTTTCACGCCTACAACACGCCACTTTCCCTTGATGAAAAATTCGCCCTGATGGCCTCCATCGACGGCTACTCTGGGGTAGAGATCGTCTACCCCTACGAGGTCAAGGACGCAGCCGCCACCAGCGCCGCCCTGGCCCGCCACTCGCTGCAGGTGGCGGCGGTCAACGTCAATGTCAAGGCCGAACCGGAGTTCCGCAACGGCGGCCTCAGCTCACCCGACTCGGCCATCCGCGCCAAGGCGGTGGGCCTGATCAAAGAGGCCAAGATCTTCGCTGGGGAGATCGGTGCCGACAAGGTCACCTGCTGTCCTCTGGGCGACGGCTACGAATTCGCCTTCCAGTACGACTACGCCCTTGCCTGGAAACACCTCAAAGAGACCCTGGCCGAGGCCGGCGACTTCATGAGGGAGATTCCGCTCTTTATCGAATACAAGCCGAGCGAGACCCGCGGGCGCTGTTTCATCGACAACGCCGCCAAGACCCTCTGCCTGCTCAACGACCTGCAAATCCCCGGCATGGGGGTGACGCTTGATTTCGGCCATTCGATATATGGCAACGAAAACCCAGCCGAGGCGGTGGCCCTGCTGGAGGCCAGCCCCTATCGCTACTACATTCACATCAACGATAACGACGGCCGCTGGGATTGGGACTACTTCTGCGGCACCAAGCACTACCTCGACTACGTCGAGTTCCTCTACTACCTGAAAAAATATGGCTACAACGACTTCATGACCTCGGACACCTCGCCGACCCGCTGGGACATCCGCGGCACCTTCGAGGCCAACAGCCGGCTAACCCTGAAGATCTGGAAGATGCTGCACCGTATCGATTGCGGGGAACTGGAACAGCTGATGGCGGCGGGTGACTATCTCGCCACCTGGCGTTTTGTCGAGGAGCAGATCCTCAAGGTGGGCTGAACCTATGCTAAGCGAAAACCAACCTTCCCTCCCTTTTACCACCCTGGCCGAGCTGCCACCTCTGTGGCCGGAGGAACTGCTGCCGATTATCCGCCGGGAATTAGCCGCTAGCCGCCGCAAGGTAGTCATCCTCGACGACGACCCGACCGGCACCCAGACCATTCGCAACGTGCCGGTCCTAACCTGTTGGACGGTCGAGGGGCTTGCCGCCGAGTTACGGGAGCCGCACCCGGCCTTTTTCCTCCTCACCAATAGCCGCAGTCTGACCGAGGAGGGCGCCCGTTGTCTGGCTCGCGAACTGGGGAACAACCTCCGTTTAGCCATGGCCCTTGCCGGGGTCGAGGCGAGCGTCATCAGCCGTGGCGACTCCACCCTGCGCGGCCACTTCCCCGCCGAGGTCGACGAACTTGCCCTGGCACTTGAGCGCAACCATCTGCCGCGCTTGGTCATTCCTTTTTTTGAAGAGGGCGGCCGCTATACCCTGGATGATGTTCACTACGTCCGCGAGGGGGATTTGCTGCTGCCGGCAGCGTCGACCCCCTTTGCTCGCGACGCCGCCTTTGGCTACCACAATTCGCATCTGAAAAAGTGGGTCGAAGAAAAGAGCGGCGGCGCCATCGCCGCAGGCGAGGTGGCGACCATCACCCTCGAGGACCTGCGCCGTGGCGGGCCTGCGCGGGTGGTGGAACTGCTAATGGCTTTGCCGGATGGCACCACCTGCATCGTCAACGGTGCCAGCTATCGGGATATGGAGGTGCTCTCCGTGGCCTTGCTCGACGCCGCCCGCCGGGGCCGGGACTTCCTCTATCGCAGCGCCGCCTCCTTTGTGCGCAGCCGCCTTGGTCAGGACTGCGGCGGCCTGCTCGACGGCCACGAGGTGCAGACGTCAACCCCTGTCGGCGGTTTGTTCGTGGTTGGTTCCCATATCGAGAAAAGCACCAGACAGCTTGCCGCCTTGCTTGCCACCGGTCGAGTTGTCCCCCTGGAACTGCCGGTCGAGGAGCTTCTCGACCACTCGGCACGACAGTCGGCCATCGACCACTTGAGCGCCCAGGCCTCGAAGCTGCTTGGTGCCGGCCGCGACTGCGCCATCTTCACCAGCCGACGCCTTTATGCCGGATTGGGCGGAAGCGACAGCCTGCGTATCGCAGGGATCGTCAGCTCCTCCTTGATCGCCACGGTCACGGCGGTAACGGTCAGGCCCCGCTATCTGGTGGCCAAGGGTGGCATCACCTCAAGCGACCTCGCCACCAAAGGGCTCAAGGTGGCGCGAGCCATGGTCATCGGACAGATCCTCCCCGGGGTGCCGGTGTGGCGTCTCGGCGTGGAGAGCCGCTGTCCCGGCATGGCCTACGTGGTTTTTCCCGGCAATGTCGGCGACGACGACGCCCTGGTGCGGCTACAGGCCGTCCTCGACCAGGGTATGAACACCCAGTAAACAGACATGCGGCGCCTTGTGCGCCGACCACCCCCAATCTCAACACCAAGGACACTCCCGTGAAACACAACGTCAAGACCATCCAAAAAATGAAGGATGACCAGCAGTCAATCACCATGCTCACCGCCTACGATTACCCGACGGCGAAAAAGGTCAACGATGCCGGGATCGACATGATCCTGGTCGGTGACTCCTGCGCCATGGTGGTGCACGGCCATCCCAACACCCTCACCGCTACCATGGAGATGATGCTGCTCCACTGCGGCTCGGTGGCCAGGGCCTGCGATCGTACCATGGTCATCGCCGACATGCCCTTCGGCTCGTTCCAGTACGGAATAGAGGAGACCATGCGCAACGCGGCGCGCTTCGTCACCGAGGCCAAGGTCGACGGAGTCAAGTTCGAAGCAACCCCTAACCATATCGCCAAGACCCGGGCGATTGTCGACATGGGCATTGCCGTGGTTGGGCATGTCGGTCTGCATCCCCAGGCCGTAGGCGCCTTGGGCGGCCTCAAGGTGCAAGGCCGGGATATCGATACCGCCCGCCAGGCGGTCTCCGAGGACCTGGCACTGCAGGAAGCGGGGGTGTTTGCCATCATCTTCGAGGCGGTGCCGGCCAAGCTCTCCACCTATGTCACCAAGAAGCTGCGGGTACCGACCATCTCCATCGGCGGCGGTCCCGGCTGCTCCGGCCAGTTGCTGGTAACGCCCGACGTCCTCGGCCTCTACGACAACTTCACCCCGTCCTTTGCCAAGCGCTACCGTGAGGTCGGCACGCTGATGCTCGACACCTTCAAGGAGTATCGGGAAGAGGTCATCAACGGAGTCTTCCCCGGAGAGGCACACAGCTACAAGATGTCGGAGGAAGTCCTTGAGGCCATTGAGAAGGAATTCGGCGCCGCCTGAGCACTAGCGGCCGGCCTGGAGCAGGATCCGGGTCGGCCGCCCCCTTCCTGCCGACCGTGCCGCCTGGCGGCGCGGCGACGCGTTCAACAAGCAAACACGATCATTGCCCGTCTTCACCGTCCCCAATTGCCCGCATCGCCTGATCAAGGTCGGGCTGCATCATGAATATGCGATTGTAGCCGGAAATCTCGAAAATCTCCGTGATGTAGTCGTGCGCCCCGCAAACCACCACCCTCCCGCCCTGGGGCTGGAGGCGCTGATAGGCGAGTACGAGAATACGCAAGCCGGCGCTATTGATGTATTCAAGCTCGGAGAAATCGAGAACAAGATAGCGCAGGCCGTTTTCCAGGGCGCCGACCAGGTCGTGCTCGGTGGCTGCCGCGTTGCTTGAATCGAGACGCCCCTGCAGGTGAACGATGAGGACGTGGGGGTTTTCGGTCTTTTTGAGGATCATAGGCGTTCTCGTGTTGTATTCAGCAAGAGAAGGAGATGATTACACCCAGCTTTTCGAGTATAGTGAAATTCATCGACCAGATGGCGGACCAGCGACAAACCAACCCCGCCCACCGTTGGCCGCTCCACCGACAAACAGGGCGCGGCCTGGCCGGTGGGATCGAAGGCCGGACCGGGATCGACAATCGTTATGCGCAGCGTGTGCTCTTGGTTATCTATGACCACCCGCACTGTCTTGTCCGGCCCCCGACAGCAGCCGTGAACGATGCAGTTGCTGACCAACTCGTCGACGATCAGGCCAAGGCGATAGCGCAGGGCTGGAGACAACCCGGCGTCGGCGGCAAAGCGTTCCACCGCGGTGAGCAGTGCCGGTTGATCCTTTTCCGGCGGCACCAGGGTGAACATGGTATGAACCCACAAACCCCACTCGCCG
>CAYSON010000172.1:2247-7321 GCA_964432635.1 uncultured Desulfopila sp. | reverse complement strand
AGCGAGCGGAGGCCGACGCCACGAAGGTCCATGCCGCTTTTTCCCCCATTCAGGCGGCTGCTCCTCCGAGGATCAATCTCGAGGGGCTCCATTCTCTGGGTTGCCGCCTGAGTGGACTACTTTCAGTGGTCGAGGCCACCTGAGAAGGCCAGCTTAAAACCAAGCAAGAAACGAAGTCAACCCATTCACTCAAAACGACGATCCCGCCAATTTGAACTGAACCATTATGGATCGAGCGCAGCGATACTTCGGGAAGAAACGTGAAAACTTATGGGAAGCAGTAAACAGTTTCTTGCAATAATCTGTATTCTTATTAAATGTTTCCTGGAAAAATGACCAATTTAGAGTTATGGTTAGCCATTAATTGAGTTAGAAGCCTTTCAGGGGCACTTAAACCATGTAAATTCCAATACCTGCGAAGGTAAGGAGGGGGAAGTTGAAAAAACACATTCTTTCGTTGTTTGTTTTGGCATTGGTGCTTGTTTCCCTGAGTGTAGCGAATGCCGCGACAACTCTTGTGGAAATCGGCAGGAGTCCGTTTCATCAACCGCCGTTGAAGACCCAAGAAGATCTGCTGACCATGCTCAAGGCCAAAAATCCTGAGGTGGCGAAAGGGTTTGCTCTGGCAGGCCGCAGCGATCTGTATGAGGTCTTCATGGATCAGGTCTTTAAGACCAAGATTGAGCTGGTGCAGTTTCCCAAGGGTTCCCATCTCGAGTGGATGTTCTACAAGAAAAAAGGCAAAGGCACGGTTCGCATCGTCAAAGATGTCACCTGGGGCAACGACAAACCCTTTTCGGGTTTCAAGTTTGCTGTCGACAAAGATGGCATTCGTTATGTCTTCGTCATTCCTTTGGGGTGCGGCAACGTAGCCTTGATGGAGGAGAGCAAGATTCCCGTAGTCGCCGCGCTTCCGCCGGCCAATAAACCGCCGCAGTGCGGTATGACCGTCACTCCGGTAAAGGCCTTCTGTGGGGAGATGTTTACCGTTGATGCCCGCAACTCCTCCGATCCCGACGGGGAGATCTCCAAAATGACCATTGCTGTCGTTGATGAGGGTGGAAAAACTGTTTCACAGAAAGTCGTGGAAGGTAAGACCCTGACTGGTGAGGTGGCCATGCCTTGCGGGACCAACACGGTGAAGGTGACCGTGGCCGACAATAAAGGTCTGGAAGCTACCTCGCCGGCCTGCGCCGTGCAGGTCACCGGCATCAACAGAATACGGATGATTGGTGACGTTGGTTATTATCGGCAGTTCGATCCCTCCAATTACCTCTTTGCCCGCGGCGGTATAGAGTACAAGTTGAGCGAGCAGTTCGCCATCTTGGGTATGCTTGGCTGGTCCCCCGAGGTCCATGGTAAGGACGGCGCTTCCGCGGTCATCGCCGACGTACTGGCCGAATACAGCTTCTCCAGGTATTTTGTCGACTTTGGTTTCGGTGGGTGGATTACCAATGGCGACGAGGACCTTGATGCCGAGAACAGCGGCCTTGACCTCATTGCCGGTTTCGGCGCAAGGGTCTACGGAGAACCTGAAAAATTCAACGCCTCACTGTTCGTTGAAGTTCGCTCGGCCGTGGACGAGATGGGTGATATTGCCGATTACGGCCGTTTCGGGCTCGGCGTGCGCTTCCGTTTCTAAGGGCTGGTGTAGTTTTAAAAGGCTCCACTCGCGGCGGATGGATCCACGCTGCTGAACGGTTGGAGGTTTCTCACACATAACGGTTATGTCGATCGATGCAAGATCGACATAACCGTTTTTTGTTTCAAGCTCATCGCTAAAACCGATCCTTGGTCGATATTTTTTTCTTGCAATTTGGTTCAATTCGTGAACCCCTTGCTGACACTTGGCGATCGGAAAAAACCACCATATGTTGTAGAATGCTGTTGAGCGAGCCATAAATGTGGGGTATATACACCTCGTGTTGACTGCTTCATGGGGGGCTCGCCCAGGTCGCTGCAAGCACCTTTTTTTCGGCATTTTGTGTCTCATCGTAAAGCGGTACGTCAAGTATTTTTCACTTTCAATCTCGCAGCTGAGAGGTTCGTATGACCCCCGATATGGCAAAACAGGTGTTGACCGCCACAGCGGAAACGGTTCTGGCAAGAAGGTATTATCTCAAAGACAGCGAGGGAAAGGTCACCGAGAACTGGGAGAAACTGGTGCGGCGGGTGGCCGACGCGGTGGCGGAAATCGATGGTCACCAGGCTAATTACCAGGAACTTCGAGAAGATTTCTTCAACATGATCTACCATCTCGATTTTCTCCCGAATTCACCTTGCTTGATGAACGCCGGCACCGATCTCGGTCAACTCTCGGCCTGCTTCGTACTGCCGGTGCCCGATTCCATGGACGGGATTTTCTCCGCTATTCGCAACGGCGCCCTGGTGCACAAAACCGGGGGGGGGACCGGCTACTCCTTTTCCCGATTACGTTCGATGAATGCCTCGGTACGATCCACCCAGGGGGTGGCCTCCGGACCACTGTCATTTGTTTTGGATGTTGCGGCGGCCACCGAGACCATCAAACAGGGCGGCAAGCGGCGCGGCGCCAATATGGGCGTTTTGCGCATCGACCATCCCGACATTATGGATTTTATCGTCGCTAAGTCTGATCAGAATCGTTTCAACAACTTCAATTTCAGCGTTGGGGTGACCGATTCGTTCATGAGCGCCCTTGAAGAGAATGATGAATACGACTTGATCGAGCCATCCACCAAGATGACAGTGAAAAGGCTCAGCGCCCGGGCGGTCTTCGACAAGATCGTCGATCTCGCCTGGCACAATGGCGAACCCGGGGTGCTGTTTATCGATACCGCCAATCGCGACAACATGACCCCACAGTTGGGGGAGTTCGAAGCGACTAATCCCTGCGGTGAACAGTGGCTGCTGCCTTACGAGAGCTGCAACCTCGGCTCTGTTAATCTGGCCAATTTCGTGGTGAGAAAGACTATCGATTTTGAGAGGTTGCGAGGTGTCATCCGCACAGCAACCACCTTCCTTGACAATGTTATCGACTGCAACCGCTTCCCGATCCCGGAGATCGAGGAAATGACCCTAAAAACCAGGAAAATCGGTTTGGGTATTATGGGGTTACACGATATGCTGATTCAGATGGAAGTGCCCTATGGGTCTGAGGAGGGACGTACCCTGGCTGGCCAGGTGATGCGCTTCATACGCGATGTTGCCGAGGAGCGCTCGTGTGAGTTGGTTGAGGGAAAAGGGCCCTTCCCGGCCTATGACGGAACGATTAATACCTATCTTCCCCGGCGCAATGCCGCTCTGACCTCGATCCAGCCCACCGGTACAGTATCGATGATCGCAGATTGCGCCTCGGGGTGTGAACCCTATTTCTCCATTGTCATGGTCAAGAACGTTATGGACGGGGATCGTCTCATCCTGGTCAACAAGTACTTCGAAACGGTGGCCAAGGAGGAGGGCTTTTATTCCGAAGAGCTGATGAGCAAAGTCGCCGACAGCGGCACGGTGGTCGGGCACGGTGAAATCCCCGAGCGGTGGCAGGAGGTGTTTCGCACCGCCCAGGACATCGCCCCGGCCGACCATATCAAGATGCAAGGTTGCCTGCAGAAAAGCGGCGTCGACAGTTCTATCTCCAAGACTATCAATCTGCCTTCTGGAGCCAGCCGCGAGGAAGTGGAAACTGCCTATATCAGTGGATACAAGCTCGGCTGCAAAGGGCTCACTGTCTATCGAGACGGTTCCCGTGACAATCAGGTGCTCAATGCCAGCGATGGCAAGGCCAAGGAAAAAATTGCCATCGTTTCCGATCGCGGCCCGGTGAAACAGATATTGCCCGACACCCTCAACGCCAAGCGCTATCGGGTCAAGGATCAGTACCAGAAGTCTGTCTATATCATCGTCTGTTTCGACGAGAACGAGAAGCCGATGGAGGTCTTCGCCAAATTCCCCTTTGATAATCGTGTTGATCTCAAGGATAAGTCGACCATGTGGACCACTACCTGCCGCCTCGTCTCGCTGGCCTTACGGTTCAATGTGCCGATGGACGAAATCATTAAACAACTTGACAGGTCAAGCGGCCATATGCTAGATCTTCCGGCGCAATTGGGCAAGCTGTTCAAGTCGTTTTTGGCGGGAACCCAAAAAGGGTTTTCTTCCATTTGTCCTGAATGTTCCGGTCAGTTGCGCTTCGAAGAGGGGTGTGAAAGCTGTCGGGAATGCGGTTACAGCAAGTGTGCCTAGCTTTTTGTTGCGGTGAAGGTTGGAGGAAGAGATGGCCAAGATCGGAAGAAATGACAAATGTCCTTGCCGGAGTGGGAAGAAGTATAAACACTGTTGTGCCGGCAAGGAGATAAGGAAGACGGTACAGAGCCAGCAACCACTGACGCTGATGAGTCAGGTAAGGTTGATCCAGGAAGACGCCCAGGCAAAGCGGGCCACCTGTCGCGAAGTGGGCGTGTTTTTCTTTTATTCGACCACAGACGGCGATGGCTGGTTGTTGGAGATGACGGAGCAGGATTGCCTGCAGCTGGCTCGTCAGGGAGAGTTGCTCGAGACACCCATCGACGAGGGCCCGCAGACCATCGAGATCAATTACAGCCACCGCTTTGCCATCGACAACAAGCAATTGCTGGTCTTTCCTTATAACCGTGAGGATGCACAGTCGGTGGTGCTGGGGACTGCCCCCTGTCGCGAACTGAACGCAGCGTTGCGCCGCATTCAGAAAAAAGTCTCTGCCGGCCAGTTACAAAACGTCCATCTGCCCAATGCGGAGGACGCCATCCCCTCATGAGCCGCGACCTGGCGTGGCGTTGGGCCAGGAAAATTCCCTTGCTGGTGACCATGGCCTCCATCGTTATCCTGTCGCATCAGCCCGGAGATACCCTGCAACTACCCTCCTTGCCGGGCCTTGACAAAGTGGCCCATGTCCTCGTCTATTGCGTTCTCGCCGTGGCGGCACTCTATGCTTTCGCTCCCTGTCCTCCCCCGTGCGATATCAAGGCAAGGGCTGCCGCGGTTGTTGCCTTCTGCCTTTTTTTTGGTGTTGCCGACGAATACCATCAAAGCTTTATCCCCGGCCGCTATGCGAGTGGAT
>CAYSON010000172.1:0-2237 GCA_964432635.1 uncultured Desulfopila sp. | reverse complement strand
TGTTGGCAGATGGTCTTGGTGGTGTTTTGGTCGCCGGCCTATGGTGGTGGAGGAGAGGTACTGCAAGGCCTGGAGCAGCCAGCCAGTAAAAGTCTCGCCCCGGCCAAGGCCAGTTCTCTTCGCTTCTTTTCCTCCAACCTCCAGCTCTGCTGGGCTGGCGACCGCAACCCAAGGCCCCGATATCCCCTCTGCGGATAACTACCTTGGAGGCAATTTGATCACCACTCTGTTCGCCGTGTGATTCTTTGTTATTTCTGACTGCTTTTCCTCAGTAAGGTACTAATGGCGACCGGCAAGGATTTTGGCCATTTCTTTGGCGAAGTAGGTGATGATGATGTCGGCACCGGCCCGTTTGATCGACAACAGGGTCTCCTCCATCACCTTGTCGCCATCGATCCAGCCTTTTTCTGCCGCAGCCTTGATCATGGCGTATTCGCCGCTGACGTGGTAGGCGGCGATCGGCAGGTCAAATTCTTCCCGTAACCTGGAAATGATATCCAGATAGGCAACCGCCGGTTTAACGATGAGGATGTCGGCTCCCTCGTCAACGTCAAGGGTTGCCTCGCGCAGGGCCTCGCGCGAGTTGGCCGGGTCCATCTGGTAGCTCTTGCGGTCGCCGAATTGCGGAGCGCAATCGGCGGCATCGCGGAACGGAACGTAGAAGGCCGAGGCGTATTTGACCGAATAGGCCATGATCGGCACCGAATCATGGTTGCTTTCGTCGAGGGCGGCCCTGATCTCGGCCACTCGACCGTCCATCATATCCGAAGGAGCGACCATGTCGGCGCCGGCGTCGGCATGGGAGACCGCAGTTTTGGCGAGAATCTCCAAGGTTGCATCGTTGTCGACATCGTTGTTGATCACACAGCCGCAATGGCCATGGTCGGTGTACTCGCAGAGGCAGACATCGGTGATCACCAAGAGCTCTGGCACCTTGTTCTTCAACTCGCGGATAGCCAACTGGATGATGCCGTTCTTGGCGTGGGCGCCAGAGCCCACCCCGTCTTTTTTCTCCGGCAAACCAAAAAGCAGGACCGAGCGTATACCAAGCTTCAGACACTCTCTGGCCTCACCGGCTAATTGATCGACGGTGAGGCGGAAGACTCCCGGCATCGAGGGGATTTCCTGGCGCTTGTTCTTGCCTGGGATGACGAAGAGGGGATAGACAAATTGGTCGGCATTAAGCCGGGTTTCGCTGATTAAGGCGCGAAAGGCACTGTTTTTACGAAGTCTGCGAGGACGATATTCCGGGAAAACCATGGGTGCTCCTGTTGGGTTGGGGGGATTGTTGTGAGGCGGCAAAAGGTACACCGAGCCGCGGCTCTTTATTGAAAGATATCGAGTGTTTTCAATTTTTTATGGAGGTGGCTGCGTTCTAGTCCGACCTGCTCCGCGGTTTTCGAAATGTTGTTGTCGTTTTCTTGGAGTCTGCTGAGCAGGTACTGGCGCTCAAAGAGCCTTTTGGCCGTCTTGTAGTCGACGGACAGCAGATTGCCGAGGCGGATCTCCGGACCATTGACCGCTGGAGTTTGACCAGGCAGGAGGAAACGGCGAATATGGTCGGCACGGATTGTCTGGTCCTGGCACATGATGGCCAGCCGCTCCAAGAAATTACCTAGCTCCCTGACGTTGCCGGGCCAGTGGTGGGCCATCATCGCCTGGTAGGCGTCATCGCTGAAAACCTTGCCTTTGACGCCCTTGCCGGCGAGGTTGCTAACGATGGCCGAAACCAGCAGAGGGATGTCCTCAAGGCGATCGCGCAGGGGGGGCACCTGGATCGGCACCACATTGAGACGCCAAAAAAGATCGGCACGGAATTTGCCGGTCTCGATGTCTTCTTCGAGGTTCTTGTTGGTGGCCGCCAAAACCCGCACGTTGACCTTAATGGTCTTTTGCCCGCCCACCCGTTCGAATTTCTGTTCCTGGAGAATGCGCAGGATCTTGGCCTGGGTGTTGAGGCTCATGTCGCCGATTTCGTCAAGAAAGAGGATGCCGCCATCGGCCTGATCGAATTTGCCGCGTTTACTGGCATGGGCCCCGGTGAACGAGCCCTTTTCGTGGCCGAACAGTTCCGATTCGATCAACTCCTCGGGGATGGCGGCGCAATTGACCTCGATCATCGGCTCAATTACCTGCAAGGCCCGCCTCTGGGAAGGTGTCCGACCCGGCACCGTGGCCAAGTGCTATGGCCAGGGGCACTGGGCCTACGGTCGGGTGGCTGCCAAGGAGTACGGCAA
>CAYSON010000171.1:2297-7403 GCA_964432635.1 uncultured Desulfopila sp. | reverse complement strand
GAAATTGTTGCGAGCCTCTCTGCCGACGACCATTGCCATTCAACAGGATATCAACCAGGAGGCAGGGACTCTACTCGCCGATCCGACACAGATCCATCAGCTTATGGTGAATCTCTGCACCAATGCCTTCCATGCCATGGAAGAGAAGGGCGGTGTTCTGACCATTTCCTTGCACAACAGAATCCTCACCGCCGAGGATCTTAGCCATGAGCCACACGTGTCGCCGGGGCGGTTTGTAGAGTTGTCGATCGGTGACAGCGGCCCAGGCATCGCCCCGGAAATCCAAAAAAAGATCTTCGATCCCTACTTCACCACCAAAGAAGTCGGCAAGGGCACCGGCATGGGGCTTGCCATCGTTCATGGCATCGTGAGGAGTTATAATGGCTTTATAACCTGCCACAGCACCCCTGGCGAAGGGACAGTTTTCCAGGTGCTGCTGCCGATTATCGAAGACCCTGCTGCGCTTTTCGTCGAAACTGCGCTTCCCGACATCTCACAGCTGGGCAATGAACATATCCTACTGATTGACGATGAAGAGATTCTGGCGGAAATGGGGAAAACCATGCTGGAGCGGCTCGGCTACCGTATTACCGTGAGAAGAAACAGCCTTGAAGCGTTAAACACTTTCCAAAGTCAACCGGACCAGTTCGACCTGGTCATCACCGACCAGACCATGCCGGGCATGACCGGCATGGATATGGCAAGGCGAATGTTGCAGATTCGGCCCGGGATGCCGATCATTCTCTGCACCGGTTACAGCAGCCTGATCTCGGAAGATAAGGCCAAGTCGTATGGAATTAAGGGCTTTGCCATGAAGCCGCTCAGCAAAAAGGATATCGCTAAACTTATCAGGGAGATACTTGACGGGAAGAAAACTGCCACAGTGAATTCATAGATTGTTGAACACCCTTTATTCCTTCATCTTCGCCGGAGAGAGATCCTGAAGTTCCTTGAGGCATACTTGTCTTAAGGCCTTTTGTTCGCCAAACAAAGCAATTGACACGAGGTGTACCACGGGAGGTTGAAGGCTGGAAGTTACTCCATTGCCGTTCAATCGGCGGCGCTGCTGCTCGTGATTTGGTATAGCGAATCCATCGAAATTTCTCGGTGCTTGTTAATCTTCACCACCAACGTTATTACTGGCATTGACTTTCATATTTTTTGTTACTACGATAATTCATGGAAATAGAATTCGACCAGGACAAGCGCGACAAAACGTTGCAGGAACGTGGCCTTGACTTTTCCAGAGCGGGCGAAGTTTTTGCTTCGGTCACCGTCACCATAGAGGATATCCGCAGGAATTATGGCGAGACGAGATACATTTCCGTCGGTCTGCTTGATCTTCGGGCGGTGACTCTGGTCTGGACGCAACGCGGCAAAGCCCGCCGCATTATTTCGATGAGGTACGCCAATGACCGCGAAAAAGAAAAATACTCCAAGCACCTGGATTGATCCAGACGACGCCCCGGAGTTGACCGACGAAGACTTTTCCCGCGGCGTATGGGCGATCGGCGAAAAAGTCGTTACTCATGAAGAAGCAGAGAAAGCGATCCAAAAGGCCTTGCGCGGCCGGCCACCAGGAACAGGGCAGAAGAAATCGACTACCGTCAGGTTCGACAACGACATTCTCAATGCCTTTAAATCCACCGGCAAGGGTTGGCAGAGCCGCATGAATGCGGCCCTCCGCGACTGGTTGGACGAACATAGACCATGATGTAGCCTGTAGATTTCTTGACACATCATAATTTCAGGGACAGTATATTTTTCTACTATTTCCATCAATTTCAGGGACAGTATATTTTTCTAGTCAATCTTTATGGATATTTCCAATTTCAATCCTGCTTCCTGTAGTTATGATAGGGTTCGAAGGCACGGCAAGGCTTTGCGGCAGCCTCTCCTGCCGCATTTCCCATCAGGCGGCCCGAGTGAAATCGCTGCTCAGACGGCGTTGCAGGTTGGCGATATGACCGGCGGCCATCTTCACCAGGGCCTGTTCCCAGTGACCGAGTTGGTCGAGGAAGAGGAGGTTGTGGTCGGAGAAACCGGCGGCAGAAGCCGCCATCTGCGCCTGAAAGCGGCGCTCGAGGAGATAGCGCCAGGCGGCGAGGGTCTCCTCGGCCAGGTCACGCGGCAGGTGATTGCCGGCGGCCAGGGTTTCGAGGCGGGCGATGGTGTTGGTCGCCTCCAGACCGTGCTTGAGGGCGTAGATACGCACGAAGCTGACGAAGTGCAGCATCACCTTCTTGAGGTTGAGCAGGTTGCCGTCCGAGCCTTCCGCCCGTAGCCGGCCGAGGGGATCGGCGGGAAGGCGAAAGTTGATTGTGCTTTCGGCGAGATAGTAGAGAAAGATCGGCCGTGCCGCTACCTCAGCGAAGATTTGCTGGCGCAACCTCTCGGTCAGTTCCTCATCGCCGACCAGGGTGTGCAGGTCGAAGAAGATGTTGACCTGCAGCAGGTCGTCGGGCAGGCTGTCGTTGATCCACCCCGAAAAACGCTGCCGCCAACCGTTTTCGCTGAGACACCACAAGGGATTGGCGGCACTGTTGCCGGCATCACAGGGGGGAATGCCCGACTCGGCCACCCGGGCTGTCACCACTTGACCGAGGCGACGGAAGTAGTCGCCAACCTGGTCGCTCTCGCTGTCGTCGGCATAGAGGATGGCGGTATCCTGATCCGGGGCGAGCATCGCCTCAGCCCGACCGATACTGCCCAGTCCAAGGACGACAAAGGCGCAGGGCGGCGGCCCCAGCTCAACAATGGCGGCAGCCACCGCCTCGCAGAAGATCTCTTCCAGGCTGCGAGCGAGGATGGCCGTGGCCCGTTCGACACGCAGTCCGTCGCCCATGCCCCGGCAAACGATGGCCCGAGCCTGGTCGAAGCGCGAGGTGCGAGCCACCGGCCCCAGGCCGGAAGCTCCCGCCAACAAGCGCTCCGGGGCAAGACTGGCGGCGAGCAGCCCTTCCAGGGCGAGACAACGACGATGCCGGCTGCTGTCATCGTGGAGCAGCAGCATCGTTTCCTCCCGCTCTCCCCTGCCTGCGGCAGAAAGCAACGACCAAACACGCACCAGGCTGCCGGGAGTGGAGGCCACCGCCAGCCCCGCCCCTCCGGCTACCAACCCACTCCGCAGCTGGTGCAGCAAGCGCTTGCCGTCCTCACCGGCAAAAAGCTCGGCCAAGGTGGTCTTGCCGGGCAAGGACTCGTCCCCACCGGTCAGCAGTTTCGTGGCATTGCTGTCGGCGGTAAGAACTCGACCTGCGGCGGCCAGATCGACACGGATCAGGCCGAAGCCCTCGCCGTTCAACAGAACGCCGACGCTCCCGCTTTCCTCGTGGGTCGAAGCGGTGAGTTCCCGACCGGTGTAAAGAATCGCCGAGCGCTCATCGACCTCGGCCCTCTGGGCTGAGAGCAGCAGACGCAGCTCGCCGGCCTGGCCACGCATGGTCGCTTCCGTTGACGGTGCCTCCTCGCCACGCTCCATGGCGGCGATCAGCGCCATCCCCGAGGGAT
This sequence comes from uncultured Desulfopila sp., assembly GCA_964432635.1. Taxonomy (GTDB): domain Bacteria; phylum Desulfobacterota; class Desulfobulbia; order Desulfobulbales; family Desulfocapsaceae; genus Desulforhopalus_A. The sequence continues at coordinate 3,893 of CAYSON010000171.1, read as the reverse complement.
CAATGACAAAGGAGCCGAATCTCTGCCCGAGCAGCTCCGCCTCAATCATCTTCAGAGATTCCCGTGCCTTTTTGTTGGCCCCGGCGATCACCCCATCGATCACCAAAAAGATCATCTCCTCCGAGGCCCGCGACAGGGCCCGGTAGCGCTCCCGCGAGCTGATCAACTCCTTTTCCGCCAGGTACCTCCCGGTCTCGCTCCTCCAGCCGCGGTGCACGACAAAGAGCAAGAGGAGCAGGGAGAGCGAGCCGATGGCCGCCGATATCATCCACAGGTTAACGGCAAAGTCGCGCAGGTCGCGGCGGACATCGTCCAGATAAATACCGCTGCCGACTATCCAGCCCCAGGGCTCGATAAGCTTGACGTAGGACAGTTTGGGCATCACCTCACTCTTATTGGCGCCCTTGGCCCACACATAATCGATGAACCCTTCGCCGTCGCGATTGATCAAGGCCACCACTTCGGCAAAGAGCGGCTTGCCCCGAGCATCGGAGTAGCCAGCCAACTCCGTTCCCTCCATCTCCGGGAAATATGGATGCATCAGCATCTTCGGTTGCCGATCGGTGAGCCACACGTACTCCTGACCGTCATCGCCGTAGCGCAGGGCGCGCATCTCGGCCAGGGCCTGGCTCTGCGCCTCGGGAAGCGAAAGTACCCCCGACTTGGCCTGCTCGGCATGATGGGCGAGTATCGACGAGGCGGAAACAACGATGGCCCGTACCGTGTCCTTTTTCTTCTGCATCAGGGCCTCGTCGGCCGAAGGCAGGATAAAGACGGAAATGGCCACCGTAAAAAGCAGCAGCACCAGGATCGGCGGAAGGACAAAGCTCCCGACCATGCGCATTCGTTGCCGTTGTTCCATAATGATCAACGCTCCTTGCTTATTGCCAGTCCCGGATGGAACATAAGTGCATGGAGTCCATAAAAATGATCCATCCGCTTCAGCCCGACACCATCAACCGCCTCTTCTCCTCCGCCGCCGAGACCATCGCCCAAGCCGGAGTCCCCGCTCCCCTTCAGTTAACCTTCTTGGTTCGTCCCGCCCACTCTCGATCGCGCAGCTTGAACTTCTGGATCTTGCCGGTGGCGGTCTTGGGCAGCTCTCCGAATTCCACGTACTTGGGGGCCTTGAACCGCGCCAGGTTGGCCTTGCAGAAGTCTATGATATCCTCAGCGCTGGGGTTGGTCCCCGGCTTGGGAACCACGAAGGCCTTGGCCACCTCGCCCCAGGTGTCGTCCGGCACCGACACCACCGCCACCTCCTGGACATCGGGATGACGATAGATGACGTTTTCCACCTCGACCGTGGAGATGTTCTCGCCGCCGCTGATGATGATGTCCTTCTTGCGGTCCATGATCTGGGCGTAGTTGTCTGGGTGCATCACCGCCAGGTCGCCGCTGTGGAACCAGCCGCCGCTGAAGGCGCTGGCAGTGGCCTCCTCGTCCCTGTAGTAGCCGAGCATGACGTTGTTGCCCCGGTTGTACTCGTTGTGGGCCGCCGGCCGGCCAGGAGCATCGATGCGCTGGCCAAAGCTGGCTGGCAACTTGGTCCGCCATTTTTTGGTGTAGAGCGCGTGCGCCGGATCGTGATTGAGG
>CAYSON010000171.1:0-2287 GCA_964432635.1 uncultured Desulfopila sp. | reverse complement strand
GATTTCGCCGATGGTCTTGCCGTCACGGGGCACCGGAGCCATGCTCGCCGGATCAACCACGTCCATATGCATGGCGACGATGAAGGGTACGCCCTGCCTGGCCTTGAGCTTGGCCCTCTCCTCGGCGGCCAGTCCGTCCCACTTGCCCTGCCACTGGCAGACGCTGTGCGGGCCAAAGACCTCGGTGAGGCCATAGGTCTGGGTGATGTTGGCGCCGATACTCTCCATGTTCTGAATAATGGTCGGCGCCGGCGGTGCCCCGGCGGTCATGATCTCCAGGCGCGACTTGAGCTTGATGTCGTTGGCCGAGGCATAGGCCGACATACCGATGAGGATGGTTGGGGCGGCGCAGAGATGGGTGACACCGACCTTGTCGATAAGCGTGTAGATGTCCTCTGGCACCACCTTACGCAAGCAGACATGGGTGGCACCCATGGCGGTGATCCCCCAGGTGAAGCACCAGCCGTTGCAATGGAACATCGGTAAGGTCCACAGGTAGACGGAGCGGGAGTTGACCCCGAACTCAAGCTGCTCGCCGAGGGCATTGAGATAGGCCCCGCGGTGGTGATACATCACCCCTTTAGGGCGACCGGTGGTGCCGCTGGTATAGTTGATGGTGATCAGCTGGTGTTCGTCATCAATATCGGCCACAAGCGGGGCGTCGCTGCCGCTGGCCAGGAACTCCTCGTATTCCGGGCCGTTAAGCGGCCGTTCGGGGCTTATGTCGCAGATGTTGACCAAGGTCTTGACCTTGGGGATATCCTTGAGGATCGGTGCAAGCACCGGGGCGAACTCGTTGTCGACGAACAGCGCCTTGGCGTCGGCATGATCGACGATATAGGCGATCTCCCCGGAGGACAGGCGGATGTTGATGGCCACCAGGGCGGCGCCGGTCATCGGTACGGCATAGTGGGCCTCGAGCATCGGCGGAATATTGGGGCAGAGAAAGGCCACCTTGTCCCCCTTGCCGATTCCGATTTTCTTCAGGGCGCTGGCCAGGCGGTTGACCCGCTGAAAGAACTGGGTATAGGTGTAGCGTCTTTCGCCGTGGATGATGGCGACCTTGTCGTCATAGACGGTGGCCGCCCTGTGGAGGAAGGGGATAGGACTGAGAATATCGAAGCATACGTTGTTCTTGGTCATTGTCGATTCTCCTTGATTACGGTTGTCTTTCTTGGTTTTTCGCCTTCTTTATCCGGCACAGCCGGCCACGCCGAGGGCTTTGCCGCTCCCCATTCTGGTTTTCTCGGTTATCATTTTGATTTCTTGTAGGAAAACAAGAAACGAATTTCTAAGGTACTACAATCGGCCGACCTGGAAGCGCACCTTGATCAGGGTCTGCAGTTCCTCGATCGGCCGGAACAGGTTGCGCAGCAGCACCCGCTCCATCTTGGAGAGCTCGCTCAGCTTGAAATACCTCCCGGAGTTGTTGTTCTTCAAGCCCTGGACGGTGCGCATGCGCATGAGGATCCGGTAAGCCTCGGCAGCCTGCTCATAGAGTTCCCGATGGCCCGGCTCCCTGGCCGCCATTTCGAGAAATCGCCCGGGAGTACTGTTGACCCGGGCGATGCGGTGATGCAGGGCCAAAACCCGCGCCGCGTCGACCAGGGGCAGCATGGCGCGCTTCTTAATATCGAACTGATCCTTGTGCTCGCCGCTGCGCTCCACCAGGATGTCGCGGAAAAAGGTGAGCGGCGGCGGGTTTTCCAGTGCGCCCTTGCCCAGATGAAGAAAGAAGATGTGCTGCTCGTGCATGATCTGGAAGATATACTCGGTGAGCAGGTGGGCCAGGGTGACCGCCCCATGGACCGGGCGATAGTCGAAAAAGACCGTCGAATGCAGGATCGACAGGGGTTGAGGGTTGAGAATCCAACTGGAGAACAGCTCTTTCCACTCGGCCAGGGACAAACACCAGGATGGGTTGCCGGCCATGTAGTTCCCTGGACACAAGGCAAAGCCACAGCGGAAAAGGAGGTCGTTGACCTTATGCCCAAGACGCCGGCAGTAGGCCCTGACCGCCCCCTCCTGCTCCGGCGGGACGTTGTCGAAGATCAGGGCGTTGTCCTGGTCGGTACGCAGCAGCTGCTCTTCGCGACCCTCGCTGCCCATGGCCAGCCAGCAGTAGCGCACCCCGGGCGGGACGCCGCCCTCCCTCAACAACTCGTCTTCAGCCAGGCGGCACGGTCGGGACCAATAATTCCGGCCTGATTTCCGTCGTCAACGGCGGCACGCTCAAGCTGACGAATTACTTCATCGGGGGACGGCAGAACTCGACCAATACCGGCGT
>CAYSON010000170.1:0-7408 GCA_964432635.1 uncultured Desulfopila sp. | reverse complement strand
CGAACCCTCCTGGGGCTGCGACTCCACCCAGATGGTACCGTTATGGACCCGGACAATCTCTTTGCAGATCGCCAGGCCTAAGCCGCTTCGCCCGCTTTCGTTACGGTTGACTCTTACGAATTTCTGAAAGATTTTGGCCTGATGCTCTTGCGGAATACCGGTACCGTCATCGGCCACGCTGATGTTGACGCTTTCCTCCCGGCGACTGGCGGAGAGGCGGATGTGGCCGCTTTCACCCACGTAGCGCAAGGCGTTGGCCACGAGATTGGAAAGTACCCAGATGATCCTGTTGGTGTCGGCATGGACCAGGGGCATGAACTCGGTGTCATCGATGGTCAGATTGATATGTTGCATGGCCACCTGGCCGCGAAACATATCTCGGATATGTTCAAACAAGGTGCCGACCGACACCTGCTCGAATTCGAGATCGATCCGCCCGGTCTCGATTTTCGAGAGATCGAGAAGGTCGTGGACCATGGTTTTCATGCGGTGCACCTCGTCGTGAGCCGCGAGCAGCAGGTCGTTTTCGCGCGCCGGAAGATACTGGGAGGCGTGTTCGATGAGCAGGTCGATGCCCATGCCGAGGCTGGTGAGCGGGGTGCGCAGCTCGTGGGAGGCGGCCATGACGAACTCGCTTTTCAGCCTTTCGACCTCGCGCAGCTGAGTGATATCCTTGAGGAGAAGAATCACCCCGGAAAGTTTGCCTTGCTTTTGGTAAATTGCCGTGGCGGAAAAAAGATATTGCCGTGCTTGATCTCCCTCGCCGAGGGCGATAATGCGTCGGTCGTCGGCGAGATCAGGCTGGATTCCGGTTTTGGCGGTTTCGGCGATGATGTCGCAGATCACGGAGGAAGGCAGGATCTGGTGACACCCTACGGCATTCCACGGGGCAATTTCGACACCGAGCATGCGGCAGCAGGCCGGGTTGATTTCGGAAACCTTGCCTTCGGTGTCAAAGACCACCAGCCCGTCTTCGATGCTGTCCAGGATGGCCTTGCCTTTGTTCCGTTCCTCGACGATGCGATCGACATTCATCAGATGATAGCGCCGCAGCTCCGCCGCCATGCTGTTGAACGCCACCGCCACTTCACCGAGCTCGTCCTCGGTTTCCACCGCCAGTTTCACCGAGAATTCACCCGAAGAGATGGTTTTTGCCGCCTGGACGAATCGTCTCAGGGGCAGGACCAGCCTTTCGGCGAAGACCAGGCTGAAAAAGAGGACAATCATCGAGGCGATAAGGGCCATCGAGGCCTTGGAGTAAATCATCCGCTTGGCCTCCTCCCGCGCCCTTTCACTGACCCCGTACATGGTCTTTTCGTTGATGCTCCGCAGGGCCTGACATTTCTCTTTGACCTTGTTGAACGCCGGGAGGATGGTGTCAGTGTAGAACTGCAGCGTAAACGGCTGGGGTGCGGCATTTCTCTCGCTATCCTGGCCACCGAGGAGACTGTTGAGCTGATGCCGATAGGATTTGTAAGCGGTTGCGATGTCGTCGATGGTCTCTCCCTCTCCCGCGACGGTAATTGTCTCCGTGGACCTGGTCAGCCATTGGTTGAAAAGTCGGTCGCTCGATTGAAACTGTTCCCAACCTTTATCGACGTCACCGAGAGAGATCAGCAGCAGGCCGGTCTCCTGGTGTCCCAGGGTGGAGAGCATGTTTTCAACGGCGTTGATGCTGCGATAATAGTCTCGCAAAATGAGATCGGTGGTTTGTCCAAAAGACCACAAGTTGATCATCGCCCAGGTAACCACCAGGCCCATCAGGGTGATGGCCAACCCATAGCCGATCAAGATCTTTTTTTTAAGGCTCATTGCCAACAATCTCCTTGGCAAGGATTTGCCCGACTCGTCGATATTCAAGTGGCGCGATTGTTCAGCCAGCAGAGCGGTGCGGCAGGCAGGTGGAAAAGTATGGTGTAGATTGTCGATAGCCTATGTCAAAACAATGGGACAGTGGGGCTCCCGGTATCTGTATTGCAAAATGCAAGGTCGCCGGGCAGCCACCCTGGATTGCGAAAAAATCGCTCCCCGGAGTGGCTGCCCATTGGAGAGGTGTAAAGGCCTGCAGTAGCGACAGGGCCCCACCACGTTGCTCTTCCGCTCAGCTGGGCGAGGACATCTGTCTCTTGATCTGTGCGGCCTCGATTTTGTCGGTATGGACCTTCTTCTTTTCGAAGGCGCTTTCAAGTTTTTCCAGGAGTGGTTCGAGATCGATGGGTTTCATCAGGTAGTCAAAGGCGCCGAGCTTCATACCCTCGATGCCGGAGTCGAGGGAGGCATGGCCGGTGAGGATGACGACCTCGATCAGGGGCTTGATTGCCTTGATTTTTTTGAGGGTTTCGATGCCGTCCATGCCGGGCATCTTGTAATCGAGGAACACCACGTCGGTATAGCTGTGGGCGAGGATGTCCAGAGCCTTCTGGCCACTCTCCGCGCTTTGCACATGCAGGCCGTGTCTCTGCAGCCGCTTCATGGTGAGTTCGCGGAACTCGTCTTCGTCGTCAACGATGAGCACGTTGAAGTCTTTCATTTGTGTCTCCTTTGGTAGGGGGTTGGGTTTATGGTTTGTTATTGAGTCATCCTGGTTAGCTATCGATTTTTACCATCGGCAAGGTAATGGTGAAGACGGCGCCGCTGTCGGCGCTGTTTTCGGCGCGGAGGGTGCCGCCGAGTTTGGTGACGATGTCGTAGCTGACATAAAGGCCGAGGCCGGTGCCCTTACCCGGGGCTTTGGTGGTGTAGAAGGGGTCGAAGATCTGCTTCAGCACCTCCGGCCGGATACCCGGCCCGCTGTCGGAGAACTCCATAAGGATGGTAAAGGGGTCGGCCATGCGGCTGGTGATCTGCAGAACGCCATCCTGTTTGATGGCGTCCATGGCGTTGTTGATCAGATTGAGGAAGACCTGTTGCAATTGAGCGCCGTCGGTTTTGGTGTCGGGAAGATCCTCAGCCAACTTGCGGATGATGGCGATATTGTTGTGGTGGGCATCGGCTTCGGTGAAGGAGATGGTTTCCTCGATCAGATCGTTGAGTCGCACCCTTTGGTGTTCCGGTGCGATCTTGCGGGAGAAGGTGAGGAGGCGGTGGGTGATGGTGCCCGCCCGGCGCACATGGTGCTTGATCTGCTCGGCCGATTTCTCGTACTCGCTGTAGTTCTGGAGTGAATTCTTGTCTTCGTCATTGAGCAGGTCGGTTATCCAGCCGGCTTGGTTGGTGATCATCTGCAGAGGGTTGTTGATTTCGTGGGCGATGCCGGCGGCGAGTCGACCGACGGTGGCCATTTTTTCCATTTGCACCATTTGAAAGCTGAGCTCGGTTTTGCGGCGGTCGTAGGACTCGATACGGATGAGGAAATAGTTGGACAACACCGCCAAAAGGACAATAAAAATTACGCTGGTGCCGATGATGAAGAGGACGGTTGTCCGGCGTTTCTGGTAGAACGGGCCAAGGGATTCCTCGATCATAGTTTTGACGAAGATGCACCATTGTCCATCCAGGATCCACTTGGTGGCGATGATGGTGGTGTCGGTGATGGTAAACGAGGAGCCCTCGTGGGTTTGGAAATGCTGACGATCTTCAGGGTTCAGTTCTTTTTGGCCCTGGCGGCTGGGGGTCTGCAGGGAGCCCTCGGCGTTGACAATGAAAGAGTCCCCGCCTGGGCCGATCTGCGAACTGATAAGCAGCTGGTTGAAGGCCTCGGAATTGATGGTAGCCCGGAGGACGAAAGTTCTCAGGGGATCGGCGACCGCCACCACGAAATGGGGAATGGAGCGGAAACCGAGAAAGACGTCGCTGATGCTGGAACCTTTTATGAGCACTTCCTTGAACCACTGCGAGTCATAGTAGTTCTTGCCGGAAAGGTTCTTGGCGTAGGGGCCGACATAGGCGAGTTGGCTTCCGGCGGCGTCGAGAACGTGCAGGTCGACGATGGCACCGGTCTGGTTGATAGTCCTGTAGAGGTTGTTGAGGTTGTCCTGGTTGCCGAGGAAGTCGCGGTTGTGCAAGGCCACCAGCATTTTCAGGAGATCCACTTTTTCATTGAGAAAGAGCGAAATGATATCTTTTTTATGGTCGATGAGCCGGCCCATTGACAGGACGGTCTTGTCGACCACCGTGTCCTTGAGATTGTGGACTGTGTTGATCGCCAGGAAGGTCATCGGCAGCACAATCAACAGGCTGAGGGTCAGCGTCAATCGAAACCAGACTTTGCTGTGGTAGTTGGTCGATTCCTTCATAGTCTTACCGCGCTCCTTGCTGAAGCCGATCGCTAGTGCTTTTCTTGGTCTTCATCCTTTGGTCTTGTTTATGGTACCGCGCTCCTGGCGAAGATCAATGCCTTTTGTTGTTTCCAGCATCTCTGGCAGGCTATTTCGTTCTCGCTGCCTGGTTGTGGAGGGCTGCCGACAGTGGTCGGCCGCTTTCGTAGCTCGTCGCTACATTGATCAAGGGGAACGGCGGGGGTCTGCCGCCGCTCCCTTTTGCTTGCTTGATATCAAGTCCCTGGCCCCTATTTGACGAGGACGATCGGCAGACCCATAATCGGCCAGATAATCGCAACCATCAGCCAGACGGCAAGCATCAAGACAACGCTGGCGATCATCCCATAGCGGAAGAACTCACCGGCGGTGAACTGCTTCGAGCCGTAGGCGATGGCATTGGGGGCGGCGCCGATGAGCAGGAAAAAGGGCATACCGGCGGTGGCCAGGGACGAATAGAAGATGACCTCGCCGGCTACACCGAGGTAGGGGGCGATAACCAGGGCCACCGGCAGGGAGATGGCGATGGCGGCAACGTTCATGATGAAGTTGGTCATAATCATGACAAAGAAGGCGATGCCGAGAATGAAGACCACCGAAGGGGCCTCCTTGAACAGGGCCAGCCAGTTGACCGCCAGCCATTCGGCGGCATGGGTCTGCCACAGGCAGAAGCCGATCGACATGGCGCCGCCGAAGAGCAGAATGATGTTCCAGGGAATATCCTCGAGATCTTCGACCTTCAAGATGTTGAAAACGAAGAAGAGCAGGGTGGAGGTAAGGAGGATGGCGGTCTTGTCGATGGTCTTGAGGGCCGGAACCCAGTTTTTGGCGGCGATGATAACGATGACCGAAAGGACGATGAACAGGGTCATTTTCTCGTTTCTGCTCCAGCCGCCCAATTCGTCGTACATTTTTATAGCCCGTTCCTTGAGGCCGGGAATGACTGCTTTCTCCGGCTTGCAGAGCACCATCATCATTGCCCAAATAAGGCCCACCATCAGCCAGCCGAGGGGAAAGAGGTAGTAGGTCAATTCGAAGAAGCTGACCTCGACGCCGGTCATCTCCTTGAAGAAGGCGATGGCCACGGCGGCGCGGGCCGAGCCCAGCAGGGTGATGATCGAACCGGCACCGGCGACATAGGCCATGCCGATAAAGAGGCCCTTGCCGAACTTGGTCGGTCGGTCATCGTCGGAATAGAGGGCGTTGATGGCCATGAGCAGCGGGAACATGGTCGCCGCCACCGCCGTATGGGCCATCATATGGGTGAGGGCGACGGTCATGACAAAGCAGCCGAGATAGATCATGCTGGTCTTTTCGCCGACGATCGACAGCATCTTGTAGGCCATGCGCTTGGTCAAACCGCTCTTGGTAAAGACCAGGCCGATGACGATGGAGCCGAAGATAAAGAGTACCGAGGGGTCCATGAAGTCCTTGAAGGCGACCTCGGGTTTTCTGATGAGAAACATCGCTTGAATAACGCCAATGGCGATACCGGTGACGCCGATCGGCAGCACCTCGAAGATCCACCAGGTGGCGGCCAGGGCGAACAGGGCAAGCGCCCCCTTGCCTTCCGGGGAGAGGGTGAAGTGCTTGCCCATCGGGTCGATGGCATCCGGCCAGGGTGGTGCATAGTAGATAATGCAGAACAAGACAACGCCGAGAATGAGGAAAAACACCCTCTTCCAGTCAAACGGAGTCTTGGTCTCCGCTGCTTCAACATAGGTAGAAGACATGATGGTCAACCTCTATTATTTTGAATTGAGAGCAATCAGTTGATCGCCGAGGGCCGCGAAGACCTCGGGCAATTTGACAACGCCGATGAGCTTACCGTTTTCCACCACCGGCACTACCGTTTCCTTGCAGATGACCATGACCGACATGGTATGGATGAGGTCGGTATGCGGAGCCAGCGTGCGCACATTCTTTTCGATGACGCCCCCTAGTGTTGCCTCAAGGTGGTTGACGCCCTCCCTGATCATCACCCCGTTGAGCAGGGTGGTGAGATCGCTGAACTCGGCGGTCTTGCCCTCGAATTTTTTGATGTCGACGGTATCGAGCAGGGTAGAGAAGAGCACCTTCAAGATGCCCTGCTGGGTAACGCGACCGATCAGGCCGCCCTGGTTGTCGATCACCATCAGCTCGGTAAAACCGCAGGGGCCGGTGCTGCCCAGGGGGCAAAAGGAGCGGAGTTGCCGGATCGCCTCCCCTACCGTTCCCGTTTCCTGCATTTGCGGGAAGCCGGACAGGGGGATCATGATATCCCTTACTGTCTGTTGTTTTATGGTCACAATATTTCTCCTTCTATAAAAGTGTTCTGATGCGCCGGGAGGGGGACTTCGACCCACCCGGCGCAGGGGTATCGGATGTTATTTGCTTTTCGCTTCCTGCTTGACCTGCGGGTTGCCGTTTTGCAGGGCGATGGCCACCTTCTTGGCCTTGCAGTTTGGATAGGTGCAACTCACCGCCGGCTCTTGGTGCAGGCGGCTGCTGGAGGGGTGCCAGCCCCAGATAAAGAACATGACAAAGAAGCCGACGATATAAGCAAGAGTCACATGCCAGCCCTTACGCAACCACAGCACGACATTGCGACCCTCCGGGAACTTGTTGGTGATGGCGACGCCGGCCGAGGAGCCGAACCAGATCATCGAGCCGCCGAAGCCGACGGTATAGGCGAGCATGCCCCAATCGTAGTGGCCCTGCACCAGACAGAGCTTGGTCAGGGGAATGTTGTCGAAAACAGCGGAGATAAAGCCAAGGGCAAAGGCGGTCATCCACGAGGCGTCCGGCAGGGTCTCCACCGGCATCATCGAGGCGCACATCACCAGGCTGATGAGGAAAATGGTGCCCATGATCGAGGCCGGCACCTCTTTCCAGGGAATGGGGCGCAAGGCGGCTCCGAGGAGAATCGCCACCCAGACCCCCAGGGCTGGCAGGTCGAGGGTATAGTTGGTGATGATCGCTCCGGCGAGGATCATGGCAACGATAACGATCTTCAGCCAATCGATCTTGACATGGCTGGTGTCGGCCACGATGACCGGCTGCAGTTTGTATTGTTGATGGCCGGCGAAGAAGGCGATGATCAAGAGGGCGCCGATGGCGGCGATGAAGGCGTGGAGGACCTCAAGCGGGCTGACCCAGTCGATCCACATCAT
>CAYSON010000169.1:4407-7451 GCA_964432635.1 uncultured Desulfopila sp. | reverse complement strand
TGGCGGAGAGGGTGAGATTCGAACTCACGGTACTTGCGTACACACGCGTTCCAGGCGTGCACCTTAAGCCACTCGGTCACCTCTCCTAGCGCTCAAAAATGAGATGTACTATGTATACCGTCGTTGCCACTTTGGCAATCAAAAAAGTGGCGAGCGTCTCAAAAAGCACCGGGAGCAGAACGACTATTTTCGCGGCGTCGGCGGAAAAAATCCTTGAGCAAAAGAGCGCATTCCTCGGCTAAGACGCCACCGACAACCTCTATGCGGTGATTGAGGCGCGGGTCGTCGCCGACGGAGTAGAGGGAACTGGCGGCGCCGCCCTTGGGGTCGGTGGCGCCATAGACCAGGCGTTTCACTCGGGCATAAAGCAGGGCGCCCATGCACATCAGACAGGGCTCGAGGGTGACGTAAAGGGTGGCGTCGGGCAAGCGGTAGTTGTGCCGCAAGGTCGCCGCCGCCCGCAGTGCCAGGATTTCCGCATGGGCGGTGGGGTCGCATTGGCTGATCGGGCTGTTGCCGGCGGCGCCGATGATGCCGGTAGCATCGACCAGCACCGCTCCCACCGGCACCTCGCCCCGCTCAGCCGCTCGCGCTGCTTCGGCCAGGGCAAGCATCATCCAGCGACGATGAAGGTCGTCCGAGTGAGCCTGGGCATGGCCGGGGTCTGGGATATTGTTCTGCACTTCCATACTTTTCTTGTGGGACCGCAACTTTTTTTTGCTTCTTATCGCTGACTCCCCTATAACAAAAGGAGGGAATTACAATTTTGCAACACCTTCTTCACCGCATGGTCAGTGCTCATGTACAAGGTCCTCGTCTACGATAGTCTCGCGCTCACCGCCTCGGCCATGACCGGCGCCCTCCAGGGTCGTTTCGATTTGACCAGCATGGTCGATGAGGAGCGTTTTCACGAGGAGATGCGCGCGCGACAGTTTGACCTGATCTTTCTCGACATCGACTCCCATGAGAACAAGACCATGGGACTGATCGCCCAAATCCATGGCAAAGATCCCTTCTTGCCCATCATCGCGGTCAGTCGCGTCGAAAAAGCCGAGGTCATTGTTCAGGCGATGAACGACGGGGCCAGCGATTTCCTCATCCACCCCATTTCCCCAACGCGCATCAACATCGCCTTCGACAGGGCCATTCAAATACGCGACCAGCGCTTCGAGATCGCCTATCATCGCCGCAAACAGGACGTTGTCTACGACTTCAAGGATGTCGTTGCCCACAGCGACGGCATGAAACAGATCCTCAAAAGTCTGGAGCGCTTTGCCAAAACCGATTCGACCATCCTCATCACCGGAGACACCGGCACCGGCAAGTCCTTTCTCTCCGGCACGGTGCATTTCAACTCACCGCGCCGCAAGAAGCCCTTTGTCAAGATCAACTGTGCCAATATTCCCGAAGATCTCCTCGAATCAGAGCTTTTCGGCCACGAGAAGGGGGCCTTCACCGGGGCTGACAAGCAGCGCATCGGCCGTTTTGAACAGGCCAGCGGCGGCACCATCTTCCTCGACGAGATCGGCGAGATGAACATGCGCCTGCAGACCAAGTTGCTGCGGGTGCTGGAGGAGAAATCCTTTGAGCGCGTCGGCGGCAACAAAACAATCTACAGCGATGTACGCATCATCGCCGCCACCAACAAAAACCTCGTGCAACAGGTGGAAAAAGGGTTGTTTCGCGAGGATCTTTATTATCGCATCAACGTCCTGCCGGTGACCCTGCCCTCCCTGCGCCAGCGCCGCCTCTGCATCCTGCCCCTCGCCGAGCTGCTCCTCAAGAAGTGCTGTGCCTCTATGCACCGGGAGATTCACGGATTTACCGAACAATCGCGAAGGTTGCTGCAAGACTATCCTTGGCCGGGCAACATCCGTCAACTGGCCAACACCATCGAGCGGGCGGTTATCCTTGAGGACGATGCTCTCGTGCACGCGACCAACCTCGCCCTGCCGGTGAACGTTGAGAAATTGCCGCCAGCAGAGGCCCCTCCGGCGACGAGCGCTATCGCCTCACCCCAGGAATCAGCCACCAACTCTCTGGCAGATCGGGAAAAGGAGCTTATCCTGCGCACCCTCGAGGAGAACCTCTGGGTGCAGAAAGTGGCGGCCCAGCGCCTTGGTATAAGCCCCCGAGCGCTCAACTACAAAATCAAGAAGCTGCGTATCACCCACCCCCACTGGCGCCGCCATAGGGAAATCTGACGTTTACTCGACCTGCCGCACCATCTCCTCGATCACCCCTAGACCGCCCAGCCAGAAGTTCTCGCTGTCGAGATCAATGCCAAATAATCGCAGGAGTTCGTAGGGACTGCGTGAGCCGCCTGCGGCCAGCAATTGCAAATAGTTGGTGACAAAGGCCTGACCGTCGCGACGATAGATGGCGTAGAGGGCGAGCACCAGCAATTCCCCAAAGGCGTAGGAGTAGACGTAGCCCGGAGTCTCGAGGAAGTGGGGAATATAGGACCACCACAAACCATAGTCGTCATCAAGGTGCACCGCGTCGCCGAACATAAGCCGCTGGCTGGACAGCCAGTATTCGTTGAGCTGCGCCCCGCTCAATTCGCCTTCTGTGCGGCGGCCCTGGTGCACCATCTCCTCGAAACCCTTCATCGCCGTCTGCCGGAAGACGGTGGCGAAGATTCCCTCGAGCTTCTGGCAGGTAAAGGCGCGCCGCTCGGCTGCTCCGCTTAGCCGCGATAATTGGCTGTTGAAGACCAGCATTTCCGCAAAGACCGAGGCGGTTTCGGCCAGTGTTAACGGGGTGTCGCTGTTATAATATCCCTGCTGGGCCGCCAAGACCTGATGGACGCCGTGTCCCAGTTCGTGGGCGACGGTGGAGACGTCGTTGAAATTTCCGCTATAGTTGACCAGCAGATAGGGATGGACCTCGGGAACCACGGGATGGGCAAAGGCACCGCCGCGCTTGTGGCGCAGGAATCCAGCGACGTAGATGCGGGCGGCGTCGGCGCTGGCAAAGAGCGGCACGGCCGCGGCGCACTCGGCCTCGAGTTTGGCGCGTGCCATGCGGGCGGGCTCCAGGGC
>CAYSON010000169.1:0-4397 GCA_964432635.1 uncultured Desulfopila sp. | reverse complement strand
GTGGCGCAGGACCGGGGCGTGGATCCACCCCTTATCGAAGAAGGAGGCAGCAATCTCCGCCATTTTCGGGGAGAAGTCGCTAAAGGCCGTAAGGATTATCTGCCGGCACTCCCGCCAGGGGATGGTCGCGGTCGGCAGCGAGGGTAGCGGGGCATAGCGATCGTAATGCTGTAGTCGCTTGACCTTGAGTAGATTTCGCTTGACTCGGTAGTAGCGCTGCACCAGGTCGTAGCGGCTGGTGACGGCGCTGATCAGGGTGGCAACCGTCTCGCCGCGCAGTTGATTCTCCAGGTTCATGGCGTCAAGCCAATTCTGGTGGCGACGAAGTCGGTCGGAGATCATTTTTTCCGCCGCCAGGGTGTTGGTGATATGTACAAGGATATGCTGCTGCCCGCGCAAGCCGGCGGTGAGGTCGCCGGCGGCTCTGCGGCGCGTCCGCCGATCGGGGTGGTGCAGGTCGGCCAGCACCTCTTCTTCGCTGCGTTGGTCGCGGCCGAAGGTGGTGTGGCCGAACACCTTGTCAAACAGCGAGGTCCAGCAGTTTCGGCCCACCGCCTCTCTCTCGGCGAGCAGTCGCTCTTCGGCAAGGGAGAGCAGATGGGGGCTATAGAGGCGCAGGTGACTGAGATAGTGACGATAAGGGGCCAGCGAGGCTTGGTCGAGCAGCTGCTTTGCCGTGTCTTCGGGAACACTGGTCCATTCAAGTTTGAAGAACACCGTCTGCGCCTGGCAGCGGCCGGCCAGTTCATGAATCCTTTGATCGAGGGCGGAGGCGGCGGCGTTGTCCAACTGGGTCGAAAAGCTGAGAAAGGCGAAGGAGGCAAGTTTGGCGATGGTGCAGTCGAGTGTTTCCAGCCTACCAACGAGAAGGGCCAAGTCATCGGCGGAGAGTGCTGCCACCTTGTTGGTGTATCCCTTGCCGAGCGCAACCGCTTCCTCCTCGCACCAGGCGATATCACCGGTCAGGCGCGGGTCATCCAAGCCTTTGTAGATATCGCCTAAATCCCAAAGAATCCGCGCCGTGCCGAGAAGATCGTTTGACTGTGGAGCGGTGCTCATCGGCGCCTCTCAGCGCAGGCCGGCGATGAAAGGGGCCACTGCCTCCACACCTTCTCGGTCAACGAGGCGGATGGTTTCAGAGCCGATCACCGCCATGTCGGCTTTTCCGCTGATGGCGGCGATATCCTCACGGTTGCGGATGCCGAAGCCCACCGCCAGGGGCAGCGTGGTGGCGAGGCGGCAGCGGCCGAGGTAGGCATCAAAGTCGCTGTCAAAATGGGACTGTTTGCCGGTGACGCCACGGCGGGCGACACAGTAGATAAAGCCTGCGGCCACCTCGTTGAGTTGTGCCATGCGCTGGTCAGTGGTGGTCGGGGCGAAGATCGGCACTGCCGCGACCTCGGAGGTCTTTGCCAGATGGTAAAAGCTCTCGCCCATCTCCGGGGGCAAATCAGGAACGATCAGACCCTTGATCCCGACCTGGCGGCAGTCGGCGAAAAAGCGCGCTTCCCCGTATTTAAAAATGATGTTGTAATAGGTCATAAACAGAAAGGGAATGTCGTACTGAGCGGTCACTTCTGCGGCGAAGGCGATGCACTCGGCCACCCTGGTCCCGGCGGTGATGCTGTCCTGGTTGGCCTTGAGAATCACCGGGCCATCGGCCATCGGTTCGGAGAAGGGGATCTGTAACTCGATGCAGTCAACGCCGTTTGCCACCATGGCGGCAATCACCTGGCGGTTGACGGCGAAGGAGGGATAGCCGAGCACCAGGTGGGTCATCAGCAGGATGTTTTTGGTGACGAGGCGTTGGCGGAGTTCGGTCTCAAGTGACATGGCGGCGTTCCGGGGGCTAATGGGAGAGCTTGGGGTTACTGTTGATAGAGTTTAGCACGGGCGATAATGAACTCTTTCCATGAAGGGTCGTCGAAGGCGTGGGCGATGGTAAAGATATCCTTGTCGCCGCGACCCGATTGATTGATGATTATGGCCTGGTCCGGCCCAAGTTGCGACGCTTCCTTGAAGGCTTGGACAAAGGCGTGGGTCGATTCCAGGGCGGGAATGATGCCTTCCAGGCGCATGGTCAGGTCGAGGGCCTCCATGACCTCCGTGTCGGTGGCGGCGGAAAAACGCACCCGGCCCTGGTCGGCGAGGTCGGATAGAATCGGACTGACGCCGACATAGTCGAGGCCGGCGGCAACCGAATGGGTTTCACGCATCTGGCCGTCCTCGTTCTGCAGGAACATGGTTTTGTAGCCCTGGGCCACCCCGGGGCTGGCATCGTGACCGCAGAGGCGGCTGGCATGCAGGCCGCTGTCAAGCCCCTTGCCACCGGCCTCGACGCCGACCAGCTGAACGTCGGCATCGTCGAGAAAGCCCTGAAAGATGCCCATGGCATTGGACCCACCGCCGACACAGGCAAAGACCCGCGCCGGTAGTTTGCCATGGGCACTAAGGATCTGTTTGCGCGCCTCGATGCCGATAATCGACTGGAACCAGGAGACCATTTCCGGAAAGGGTGCCGGACCGCAGGCGGTGCCGAGGACGTAGTGGGTGTCGTCGACGTTGGTGACCCAGTCGCGAAAGGCCTCGTTGATGGCATCCTTGAGGGTTTTGGCGCCATCCTTGACCGCCACCACGGTGGCCCCCATCTTTTCCATCCAAAAGACGTTGGGGCGCTGTCGCTGTACATCAACCTCGCCCATATAGATGGTGCACTGCAAACCGAACTTGGCGGCCATGGTGGCGGTGGCCATGCCGTGCTGGCCTGCTCCGGTTTCGGCGATGACCCGTTTCTTGCCCATGCGCTTGACCAGGAGCCCCTGGCCCATGACGTTGTTGGCCTTGTGCGCGCCGGTATGGTTGAGGTCCTCGCGCTTGATGTAGATCTGTGCCCCGCCGAAGTGGTTGCTGAGGTTGGCGGCGTGGGTCAGCGGCGTTGGTCGGCAGGAGTAGGTGGCCATGAGATGGAGGTATTCCTGCCAAAATTTTGGGTCGGCCTGTGCCTGGCGCAGAGCGGTGGTCAGCTCAGCAAATGTTTGGTGAAGAATTTCAGGGATATATGCGCCTCCCCATTGGCCGAAGAAACCGTTGTCGTTCATGATCTTGTCCGTCCCTTGCTGGTATTTTGCCCCGATTGGCCGGGGCGCGCGGCAACATTGCTGCCACGGTGGCTCGAAAAAAAACCGCTTTTCATGGAATCTCTATGAAATGGTTGAAGATCTCCTTGAAAGTGGCAGGGTAATGCTGCTATGCTGGAAGTGGTCCGGCCGGCGTTGCCTCAGCTATTGTGGCGGGTTGGCCGCCGCGGGCGAGTTGCCCGGCCCGATAATCCTCACACGGTCAAGGAGAACCGCATGGCCAAAGACGGAGTAGTCGCCGAAAATCCGAAGATCGATTCGGAGAAAGTGTTGACCTTTCCTCAAGGAATTCCAGGCTTCGAAAAGTACACTACCTACCTGGTCTATCACAAGGAAGAAAATGATCTCAACGTCTACTGGATGGAATCGACGATCGAGTCGGACGTCACCTTTACCATCGTCGATCCCGGCCAATACGGGCTCAGCTACGATTTTGAGCTTACCGACGATGAGCGCGAGTTGCTCCAGGCCAAAGGGCCGGAAGAACTCGGAGTGTTCATGATGCTCAGCAAAAAAAACGATGAGGGCAAACCCTTTGCCGGGCTGACCGCCAATATCTCCGGCCCGCTCATTGTCAACCTGCGCACCCGTATCGGTCTGCAGAAGGTGATCCGCCAGGCACGGCTCAGCACCACCATTGTTGAGAAGGAATAGGCGCGACTTCAGGCCAGCTGGGCGCGGCAGGCGGCGGCGAAATCCTCCGGGTAGTGGCCGTTGATAAAGCGCAGCTGCGCCTCACTGAAGGCTCCTGGTGATTCCGGCAAACGAGGCAGCAGGGCGTAAAGGAGCGGCTGGTTCCTGCCGCTTGCGCCGATCCGCTTGCCGTATTCGATCGAGGTCACCATCCTCGCTCCCAAACCGGCCAGCACTCGCTGGGCGGTGAGCAGGCCAAGGTCGAGGGAGCGGCGCAGGGTGGCGTCGCACTCGACGATATTGCCGGCCACCTTGCCCTCACCATCGGGCAGAATCATTAACTGCAGTTCCCACTGCGACGTCTGGGCCTTGGGTACAAAGAGCATGACCCGACCGTCGCTCCACACCACCAGATCGGTCGGCCGGTCGCCGCGCTCATCAAGGCGGCGGTTGGCGGCGATGGCGCGACGATAATCAGCAAAAAAATCGCGGTGGTGTTCCTCGCGATACTGCTCGATGATTTCAGTCAGCAGATCGCCGCAGCTAAAGCTCGGCAAGGCCCCGGTGGTCTCCTCGCAACCACCCTGGTAACCGGGGACCTCGCCGGGAACCATGGCATACTGCTGG
>CAYSON010000168.1:7180-7475 GCA_964432635.1 uncultured Desulfopila sp. | reverse complement strand
GTGTTCGTCATGGGAGACAATCGTGACAACAGCTATGACAGTCGTTTCTGGGGCTTTGTCGACGACAAGGACATCCTTGGCAAAGCCTTTATGCTCTATTGGTCCTGGGACATAGAAAAACCGTTGTTCTCCTTGGAACGGATCACCTCGGTACGTTGGGGAAGACTGGCCAATATCATTGATTGACAAAAGGTCGTATGACAGAAGACATCGTTCAGGAGCACCACTTTCGTCACCAGCACCTCTTTGGTATCGAGCAGCTCAGTGTTTCCGATATCGAGCTCATCCTCAACAC
>CAYSON010000168.1:0-7170 GCA_964432635.1 uncultured Desulfopila sp. | reverse complement strand
CAACACTGCCCGGTCGTTTCGCGATATCTCCAGCAGGGCCATCAAAAAGGTGCCGACGCTGCGCGGCAAAACGGTGGTCAACCTCTTCTTCGAGCCCTCGACGCGAACCCGCCTTTCCTTTGAAATCGCCGCAAAACGGATGAGTGCTGATACCTTCAACATCTCCGCTGCCTCCAGTTCCGCGGTGAAGGGGGAGACGTTGATCGACACCGCCAAAAATATCCAAGCGATGAAGCCGGATGTGGTTATCGTTCGCCACTCCAGCTCGGGCGCACCGTATCTGCTCGCCAAGAATATCGAGGCCTCGGTTATCAATGCCGGGGATGGGGCGCACGAGCATCCCAGCCAGGGTCTGCTTGATATGATGACCGTCCTCGACCACAAGGGGCGTCTCGACGGATTGAAAATCGCCATTGTCGGGGATATTGCCCATAGTCGCGTGGCCAGGTCCGCCATCATCGGTTTCGGGAAAATGGGGTCGCAGGTCTATTTGGCCGGTCCGCAAACGTTTATTCCGAAGGAGGTGTCGCGACTCGGGGCATCAGTATGCGGCTCGGTGGCCGAGGCGGTGCGAGATGCCGACGTGGTCATGACCTTGCGGATTCAGCTGGAACGGCAGAACGATCCACTAATCCCGACGTTGCGAGAATATTCGCGCTTTTTTGGGGTAAACCGGCGTCTGCTCGAATTGGCGAAGGAGGATGCCATCGTCATGCATCCCGGACCGGTCAATCGGGGAGTGGAGTTGAGCCCTGATGTCGCAGATGGCAAAAGATCGGTGATTCTCGATCAGGTTACCAACGGCGTGGCGGTGCGCATGGCGCTGCTTTATCTGATTCTGGGCGGCAGCAAAGGAAACGACGGGCAGGGAGAGAAGTGATGGGCAAAACGCTTCGACTGATCAATGGGCGAATTCTCGATCCTACGCAGCAGCGCGATCAGGTTACTGAATTGTGCATCAAGGATGGTGTCATCGTTGATCCATTGACCGTGGATGAAGCTGCCGAATGCATCGACCTTGAGGGCAAGTGGGTAGTTCCGGGGTTGATTGATTTGCATGTGCATCTGCGTGAGCCTGGCGAAGAGTATAAGGAAACAATCGCCACCGGTTGTCGCGCCGCGGCGGCTGGTGGGTTCACCGGCGTTGCCTGCATGCCCAATACCAAGCCGGTCAACGACAACGGTTCGATTACCCGGTTTATTGTCGAACGGGCCGCCTTTTGCGACGCCCGCGTTTACCCGGTGGGTGCCATCAGTCAGGGCAGTAATGGTGAGAAACTTGCCGAATACGGAGAGATGAAGGAAGCTGGGGTGGTCGCCCTGACCGACGACGGCCGTCCGGTGGTCAACAGCCAGTTGATGCGCCGCGCCATGGAGTACGCCTCTTCGCACGGGTTGCCGCTCATGTCCCACTCCGAGGACTTTTCCTTGGGCCGCAATGGGTGTATGAACGAGGGCGAAGTCGCGACTCGACTGGGGCTGAAGGGAATACCGGCGGCGGCTGAGAGCGTTATGGTTTACCGGGAGGTTGCCCTTGCCGAATTGACCGGTGCCCGGGTCCACATCGCCCATGTGAGCAGCGAGCAGTCCCTCGACGTCATCCGCAGCGCCAAGAGGCGAGGGATTCGGGTCACTGCGGAAACAGCTCCGCACTATTTCACGCTCACCGAAGAAGCGGTGCTGGGGTACGACACCCATGCAAAAATGAATCCGCCGCTCCGCACGGAAAGGGATCGCCAAGCCATTCGCGACGCCTTGGCCGACGGTACCCTGGATGCCATCGCCACCGATCACGCGCCCCATTCGGTGCTGGAAAAAGAGGTCGAGTTCAATCTGGCCGCTAACGGCATCGTCGGCCTGGAGACTTCGCTGTCGTTATCCTTGGCCCTGGTTCGCGATGGAGTGATCACGCCGCTGCGGCTGGTCGAACTGATGAGCTCTGCACCCGCCGCCATTCTCGGCGTTGCCGGAGGTACCTTGCGTCCCGGGGCTGTTGCCGATGTCACGGTTATCGATCCGCAACGGGAATTTACCTTCAATGCCGCAGCGAGTCTCTCCCTCGGCAAGAATTCTCCCTTCGATGGTTGGCAGCTGCAGGGTAAGGCGGTGATGACCCTGCTTGCTGGTCGTGTTACTTTTTCCGATATGTGACTGGTTTGGTTGCGCCTAGAGCACTACCGGCAAGGAGCCGATAACCTCTATTTCGGCTGGTGTTACCCGGGCTTGATAGGCGAGCACGCGTACTCCCGCTTGCTCTGCCTGGACAAGCGCCTTCGCGTAGGCGGGATCGATGTGTCGTGCTGGCGAGAAACTGACTGCATCCATGCGGGTTACCAGGAAGAACACTGCCGCCGCTTCCCCGATCGCCACCAGCCGCATGAGCTCGCGGAGATGTTTGCTGCCCCGCTCGGTAACCGCGTCGGGGAACATGGCGCAGCCGTCGACAGCCAGGGAGCAGGTCTTTACTTCGACATAGGTCGCACCCACTTCCTCGATCACCAGAAAATCGAGTCTCGTCCCCTTGCTCGTCGTCACTTCCCTGACAACCTTTATCGTTTGCGGAAAATCTTTGATGGAACGCTGGGCCAAGGCCTCCGCTACCACGGCGTTGGTGCGTGCGGTGTTGACACCAACCCAGGTTTTGCCGCTGCGCACCATTTCCAGGGTTAAGGGATACTTTCTCAGCGGATTATCGGCTCGGGAGAGCAAAACGTCGCTGCCGGCAGTGGAGCAGGTGAGCATCGCGCCGGTATTGGGGCAGTGGGCGGTGACAATGGTGCCGTCCGCCAGCTGCACATCCGCCAAGAACCGTTTGTGGCGCTTGATCAGGCTTCCCGGAATCAAAGTGGTGGCAAAACGCATGGGCAACGACCAGGAGAACCGGAACATGTTGAGGTTGCCAACAGCAGCGGTTAGTGATACTGTTAGAGAAAAAACAAAGTAAGTGGTGGCGCGGGTTGAGACTTTCCAAGGTACGATGAACCGAAGGGAAGGTACAAGCGCATTCCATTCTAATAGAAAAGGAGAGTGATGGCGATGAATTTAGGTATCAACGGCCTTGGCAGGATCGGCAAACTTTCTCTCTGGCATCATGTGGCCAGAAAGCACTTTTCAGGAGTCGTCGTCAATATCGGTCGAGAAGTTGGTCGGAACCTCACCGACCTGGCGGCGATGCTCGAGAAAGACTCGACCTATGGACGGCTGGGAGCGTATCTCTATGGCCATAAATGTCCGCGGGTTATTGAGGAACTCGATGATCAAAAAGGCACCATGCTGGTTGACGGGGTGCCGGTGACCATTCTTCGCGCGGCTCGGAATCCCAAGGATATCGCCTGGCAGGAAAACAGCGTCAGGTTGGTGGTTGACACCACTGGGGTCTTCACCGATCCGACCAGTGATGCCGGTTCCGACAAAGGGGCCCTGCGCGGCCATCTGCAGGCGGGAGCGGAAAAGGTTATTCTCTCCGCTCCCTTCAAGATCAAAGCGAAAGGCTTGGAGATGCCCTCCGATGCGGTGACCACCGTTATGGGCATCAACGACGATATGTACGATCCGGCTCGCCATTCAGTTCTCTCGGCGGCCTCCTGTACCACCACCTGTCTATCCTACATGATGAAGCCGTTGATGGAAAAGATCGGTGCCGAACGGATTCTCAGTGCCTCAATGGTCACCGTGCACGCCGCTACCGGCAGTCAGCAGGTGCTCGATCGCTTACCGAAAACTGGCGCTACCGATTTTCGCAAGAATCGCTCCATTCAGAACAACATCATCCTGACCACCACCGGCGCCGCCAAGGCCCTTTCCCTGGTGATTCCCGAGATGGCGACCATAGGCTTTATGGCGGAATCGGTGCGGATCCCAACCACTACCGGCTCGCTCATTATTCTCGTGGTCAATCTTCAGGATGAGTTGCAGCAGCCGATCAAGCGCGATGCGATAAATGCTATTTACAGGGAATTTGCGGTGATCAACCCCTACTTGATGTTTTCCGAGGAACAAAACGTCTCCTCCGATATCATCGGCCTGCCGGCAGCGGCTGCGGTTATTGAGGGAACGGAAACCCATACCCGTACCGCCAATATCCAGGTCAATCTCGCCAAGGTTAAAGCCGACAGTTTGAAGGAGGGGGCTGATCCCATCGTCAATGTGCCGGTGACCCAGGCTGTGGTCTATGGTTGGTATGACAACGAACTGGGCAGTTATACCAATATGCTCGGGGATTTGACGGTCCAGGTTGCTGAGGGGATGATATAAATCCGCTGATCATCGTCCGCACCATGGCGTCCGAGGATGTTCCTGCGGTAAAGGCAATTGAGGATGTCACTCTGAGTCCATGGCCCACTACCATGCTGGTGACGGAGCTGCAATATGCAGCAGGGGTGAGGTATGTGGCGGAGGTGGAAAACCTCGGCCCTGTCGTTGGCTGGTGTGCTGTCCGCGTCATGGTACCCGAGGCGGAGTTGTTGAAGATTGCGGTGCAGAGGGAGCAGCGGCGGCAAGGGATTGGTGGTCTTCTCCTTTCCTCTCTCATCGAGTATTTGCAAGGCAATGGGGTTCGGGAGTTGTTCCTCGAGGTGCGAGCGAAGAATCTTCCCGCCGTCCTCATGTATCGCCGATATGGATTTTCGACGGTTGGTAAACGGCCGGGGTATTATTCCGACCCGAAGGATGACGCCCTCCTGTTGAGAAGGTTCCTTCGCTAGCGGACCACGAATAACACGAGTTGTTGGGGGAAAAATTATGAAGTCTCTGCGTGATTTGGCTCTGGCCGGAAAAAGGGTGCTTCTGCGGGTGGATTTCAACGTACCGATGGACGAATCAGGGCGGATTACCGACGATACGCGCATCACCATGGTGCTGCCGACCATCCGCCACCTTCTTGAGGCGGGAGCAAAGCTCATCCTTTGCTCCCATATGGGCCGTCCCAAAGGCAAGGTGGTGGCGTCACTCAGCCTCGCCCCCGTGGCGACATACCTGCAAGACTTACTCGGTGTCCCGGTGGTTATGGCCCCTGACTGCATCGGGCCGCAGGTTGCCGAGTTGGTTGCCGCCCTCACGCCGGGCGAAGTGCTGCTGCTTGAGAACCTGCGCTTTCATGCCGGGGAAACCACCAACGACCCGGAGTTCTCCGGGCAGCTGGCCGGTCTTGCCGACGTTTATGTCAACGACGCCTTTGCTGCCTCGCATCGCGCCCATGCCTCGGTGGTCGGGGTGGTCGAACGGGTGGCGGAAAAGGCCGCGGGATTGTTGCTGGAAAGGGAGATGGACTATTTCCGCAAGTCGATGGCCGAGCCGGTGCGGCCGTTGGTGGCGGTGATCGGCGGCGCCAAAGTGTCCAGCAAGCTTGCGGCGCTTGAGAACATGCTCGGCAAGGTCGACAAAATGATTATCGGCGGGGCAATGGCCAACACCTTTCTCAGCAGTCTGGGGGTGGCGGTGGGGGCATCGAAGATCGAGGAGGACCTGCTCGAAACCGCCAAACGGTTCATTGAGGCGGCAGCAGCCAAGGGAGTGAAGGTCTATCTGCCGGTCGATTTCGTTGTTGCCGACCGCTTCGCCGCCGACGCGGTGAACAAGATGGTGCCTGCCCAGGATATCCCCGAAGGTTGGATGGCGCTTGATATCGGTCCGGCCACTTCCCTGCTCTTTGGCCAGGTGATCGAGAGCGCTGGCACCATCATCTGGAACGGGCCGATGGGCGCCTTCGAAATCGATGCCTTTGCCCGCGGTACCATGGAGCTGTGCCGCAAGGTTGCCGCCTCTTTAGCCCTTTCAATCGTCGGCGGCGGTGATTCCAATGCCGCTCTGAAGAAGTCGGGGGAAGAAAAGAACGTCTCTTATATCTCCACCGGCGGCGGCGCCTTCCTTGAGCTCTTGGAAGGCAAGACCTTGCCGGGAGTGGCCGCTCTCGGCTGAGAGCCCCTTGAAGAACACACGACGAGGTTTAATTATGAAAAATCGTATGTCCCTGATGGCTGGTAACTGGAAGATGCACACCACTGTGGTAGACGGCTGTCGCCTCGCCCTCGAAGTGGCCAAGGGCTGCCAGAAAAAAGGGGATCGGCAAGTCCTGGTCGCCCCGCCTTTCACCATCCTCAGTGAGGTCGCCCATGTCCTTGAGGGCAGCGGAATCCTGGTGGCTTCACAAAACGTTTGTTGGGAGGAAAAGGGGGCCTTTACCGGCGAGATCTCGCCGACAATGGTGCGCGATGCCGGCGGCAGTGGTGCCATCGTTGGTCATTCCGAGCGGCGTCAGCTGTTTGGCGAAAGCGATGCCATGGTCAACCGCCGCCTGCGGGGAGCGCTGGCCTTTGGCCTCTTGGGAATCCTCTGTGTCGGCGAGACCCTCGATGCGCGTGAGCAGGGACATACCTTTATGGTGTTGACACGTCAGTTGGAAGAAGGGTTGGCTAATGTGTCTGCCGAGGAGATGGCCAACGTGGTGATTGCTTATGAACCAGTGTGGGCCATCGGCACCGGCAAGACCGCCTCCAAAGAGCAGGCTCAGGAGGCACATGCCTTTATCCGTGGGGTTCTTGCCAAGAAAATGGAAAAAAGCGTTGCGGAGCAAACCCGGATATTGTACGGTGGCTCGGTTAAACCAACCAATATCGACGAACTCATGGCCCAGCCTGATATCGATGGGGCCTTGGTTGGCGGTGCGGCTCTTGAGGCCGAATCGTTTTTGCGTATAGTGAATTTTCAATAACTGCTACTGAAACGCCTTACATGGATACCCTGCTGATCATCCTTCATGTCCTTGTCTGCCTCTTCCTGGTGGGAGTGGTGCTGTTGCAGCACGGCAAGGGCGCAGATATCGGGGCGTCTTTCGGGGGGTCGAGTCAGTCGCTGTTCGGCACCGAAGGGCCACTGCCGTTGCTCAACAAGGTCACCACTGCTGCGGCGATTATTTTTATGTTGACTTCCTTGGCGTTAGCGTATATCTCATCCCAGACCGGAAATACCTCGGTGATGAGCGCTGTGATTGCCGACAAACCAGCGGCGACCCAGGCAGCTCCGGCAGAAAAAACCGAGGCAGCTCCCTCAGCCAATGGAGAAAAAAGCGCCGGCGAGCAGCCAGCAACAGAGAGCGCACCGAAACAGCAATAAGAGTTTTGCCGAAGTGGTGGAATTGGTAGACGCGCACGCTTGAGGGGCGTGTGGGGAGAC
>CAYSON010000167.1:0-7477 GCA_964432635.1 uncultured Desulfopila sp. | reverse complement strand
CGAGGTAGCGGAGGAGGCAAGTGTTGCCGAGGGGGGCGAGGGCGAAGAAGCCATCCAGCCGGTGGCCGAGAGCGACGTCGAAACGCCGCTTGCGGTGGTCGTTGCGACCGCCCCCCGCCGCGAAGAAGAAGAGGAAGAGGACGACGATTTTCAGACAGCTGCGGAGGAGGGCGAGGCCTCGCCGGAGAGTGTCGATGTCGTTCGCGCGGAACTATCGCAGATCGTCACCCTGATGGGTTTTCCCTCCACCATCGAAATCGAGACCAAGGGAATGTCGGTGGTGTGCACCTTGCGTGGCGACTATGAGGAAAATCTCGCCGGGCCTGAGGGTAAGGTGCTCGACAGCCTGCAGTATGTTCTGCGCAAGATGGTGGCCCGCAAGGTGCAGGAACGGTTGCGCATCTCCATCAACGTCGGCAGTTTTCGCGAAAAACGCCTCGAAGATCTCAAGGCCAAGGCGGCGGAACTGGCGGCCCTGGTCAAGGCCGACGGCAAGACGCAGGTCCTGCCCGGTCTCAATCCCTCGGAGCGCCGGGTCATCCACATGTTCTTCCAGGACGACAAGGAAATTCGCAGCCGTTCCGTCGGCGAAGGTCTGTTTAAGAAAATCCTCATCTACAAGCCGGGCAAGAACAACAACCGCCCCTCCGGCGGACGCAAGCGGCCCCAGGGCAAGGGGCGTTCCGGCAAGGGTGGCCCCAAGACGGGCGGAGAAGGGCAATAGCCGTCATCTTTTGCGGCGGCAGGAGTGTTGCTGTCCAAGGAACAGCCGGGTATGCACTGCGCAAACGAGGCCACCATCGCCGCCATCTCCACCCCGCCCGGAGCGGGGGGGATCGGTATTGTTCGTATCAGCGGACCGTTGGCCGCACCCATCCTCAACATAGTCTTCCGCCCCAACAAGGCTCATTCCTCTTTCGCTAGCCATCGCCTCTACTACGGTCATCTACTTGAGCCGCAGAGCGGCAGGATCCTCGACGAGGTCCTGGCGGTCTATATGGCCGGGCCTCATACCTACACCCGCGAAGACGTGGTCGAATTGCACTGCCACGGCAGCTATCTGGTGTTGCAGAACGTTCTCGAAACGGTGCTGGCCAACGGGGCGGTGCTCGCCGCCCCCGGCGAGTTCACCAAACGTGCCTTTCTCAACGGCCGCATCGATCTGACTCGGGCCGAGGCGGTCATCGACATCCTTTCCGCCCGCACCCGCAAGGGTGTCGATCTCGCCCAAGAACAATTGGCCGGGGCCCTTTACCGCCGCATAGAGCCCATCCGTGCCCGACTGATGCGTATGCGTGCCCGGATAGAGGTGGCCATCGATTTTCCCGACGAGGAAGTGGAAATTGCCGATCACCGCCTGCTTCTTGACCAACTGCGGCAGGAGGTGGCGGGCCCTCTGGAGAGGCTGCTCGGCAATGCCGAGCGGGGGCGTCTCTATCGTCAGGGGGTGGCCATCGTCATCGCCGGTTTGCCCAATGTGGGTAAATCAAGCCTGCTCAACGCCCTGCTGCAGGAAGAGCGGGCCCTGGTCACCAACGTACCCGGAACCACCCGCGACTCCATCGAGGAGGTTATCGATGTCTATGGTATTCCGGTGCGCATCATCGATACCGCCGGTATCCGCGATTCCGCGGGCGAAGTCGAGGCCCTCGGCATTCAGCGGGCCAGGGAGCTGATCAACAGCGCCGACCTGGTGGTTTTTCTCGTTGATGGCGCCACGGGTATCGGGGAAGGGGACGTCGACCTCTACCGGCAGTTGCAGCATAAACCGCTGCTGACGGTGGTCAACAAGATCGACCTCTGCGGGGATAAACTGCCTGATCTTTCACCACTTGCAGGGGTAGAGCGGTGGCTGACTCTCTCCGCCAAACACCAGGAGGGCATCGAGGAACTCAAGAAGGAGATATTTTCACTCCTCACCGGCGGCTCCAGTGAGCAATGGGAAGAAGAGGGCTGCGCCCCCAACCTGCGGCACAAGGCAGCCTTGCAACAGGCACTGCAGGCCTGCTCGCGCCTATCCTTATCTCTTGAAGACGGCCTGAGCAACGATCTGCTGGCGGTGGACCTTCAGGAGTGTCTCGATTGCCTGTCGGTCATCGTCGGTGAGACCACCACCGAGGATATTCTTGATGTGGTCTTTGCCGAATTCTGCCTCGGCAAGTAGCGCCAGTTGGGGGCCGCGGTGCTGACACCGGCGCCCCCCCGAAGGATCACTTTTTCCACCCTGCCAGGGCCTTTTGCGCCTCCTCCCGTTCCTTGAAGCGGTTGTCTTCGCCGAGCACCTTGTCGAGCAGGGCGATGGCCTCCTCTTTTTCTCCGTTGGCATACAGGGCCAAGGCGAGGTGGTAGCGGATCACCGGATCCTCAGGCCTTCCTTCCAGGGCCTGGCGAAACTGGGTGATGGCCAGGGGGTAGGAGTTGCGCTTGTAATGCACCCAGCCGAGGGTGTCGGTGATGTTGGGCTGGTCGGGCATGGCCTGCTTGGCCTGCATGGCCAGGCGCAGGGCCTCGCCGAGATCGCCGTTTTCCTCCGAGGCGATCAGCCAGGCAAGATTGTTGGCGGCAGCCGGCAGATTGGGCTGAAGTTCGAGCACCCGCTGATACTTCACTTTGGCTTCACCATAACGGCCAGTACTCTCGTAGGCGGTGGCAAGACCCATCAGGCCGGGAATGGAATTGGGCTGCGAGGTCAGCAGCTCGTTGAATTGGGTGATGGTCTCCTCGCTCTTGCCAAGCATGTGCAGCAGATTGGCTCTCAAAATGTAGCCCTGCGGGTCCTCGGGGCGCAGCTCCTGCGCCTTCTCAAAGGCCTGCAGGGCCTGGTCGTACATCTTTTTATTGGTATAGAGATCGCCGAGCAGCAGGTAGTGGCCGCCGGCCGGATGGGCCTCAAGATGCTTCTTGACGAAAGCGATGGCCTTATCAAGATCCTTGCCGGCGGTAAGGGCGGTGAGGATGCCGAGGGCCTTGGAGTTGTCCGGCACCAGGGCGAGCAGGGTGGTGAAATGTTTTTTCCCTTTCTCGACATCGTTTTTACCAAGATAGGCCATGCCGGCCACGCCGAGCAACTCCGCATCCTGGTTGAGGATTTTTTCATCCAGGGACTCGATGATCTTGATCGCCTTGTCGAAGGTCTTGGTTTGCACAAAGGCCTGCACCAGCATCTTCACCGCCATGAAGTTGCGCGGGTTGATGCTCAGCGCCATGCCGGCTGATTTCTCGGCGTCCTTGCCATTGCCGCGCACCAGGTGGATTTGCGCCGCCAGCAGATGGTAGCGGTCGCTGGCCGGGTTATTCTGCACGGCAATCTCAATGGCCTTCTGGGCCAGTTCCACCTTGCCGAGGCGGAGGTGGGCCAATGCCGAATAATAGAAGGGGTCTGGCCACTTGGGATAGTCGTTGGTGAGCGGGGTGATGGCCTGCACTGCCTCCTCGTTCTTGCCGTCGCGGATAAGAAAACGCGCCTTGAGCAGATTGGCGCCGCCGTGGCCGGGATTGCTGGCGAGGATCCCATCCATCACCGCCTTGGCCTCGTCAAACTTCTGCAGATCAAACTGCAGTTCACCCAGGGCGGTCTGCAGTTGCAGGTCCTTGGGGATCTCGGCCACCGCGGTCTTGAGGGCTTCCTCGGCCTTGTCGAACTGTTGCCGCCCCTTGTAGAACTCCACCAGCGACATGCGCAGTCCGCCCACCTCTTTGTCGAGGGAGATGGCCTTCTGCAGGGCCTTTTCCGCTTGGTCGAACTCACCCTTTTTCTGGTGCAAACCGGCCAGCATCAGCTGCAGCTGTGAGTTTTCGGGGAACTTTTCCTGCATGGTGGCTAGGGTTTGCTGCATGGCCGCCTCGTTCTGGCGCTGTTCGTAGAGCATCAGCAGGGTGCGATAGTTGGCGAATTGATCGGGCTTGAGCTCCACCGCCTTCTTGAACTGCACTTCCGCCTCCTCCCACTTGTTCTCGGCAGCCAGCACCCGACCCTTGATGTTGTAGAATTTGTCGTTGTCAGGCGAACCGGCAATGGCCTTGTCGATGGCCTCCCCGGCCTTGGCAAAATTACCCTCGATCAGCTCAAGGTTGGCGAGCAGGGCCAGGGCGTCCTGATAGTTGGGGTTGACGGACAGCACCTGATTGACGTACTTGCGGCTCTCCTCCTTGTTGCGCGACAAGAGATGAAATTCGGCCACCTTGACCCCGGCATCAAGGTTGTTGGGATCAAGGCCCGCCGCACGCTGCAACTCGCCGAAAGCGGCGCGGGCATCACCTCCTTTGAGGTGGAGCAGGCCCAACTGGTATCTGGCATCGGCATATTTGGCGTCAAGCTGGATGGCGTTTTTCAGTTCGATGATCGCCGCCTTGTCGTCGCTGGCCTTGATATATTCCAGGGCCTTTTGGTAGTGTTTGATCTTCTTCTCGTCGGCGCCGGAACAGGCCGGCAGCAGTGACAGCGCGGCAAGGAAAAGGACAACGGTGGAGAGATGCTTGAATGTCATGGGGAGGCCTTATGAGAGGGTTGCCAGCGAAAGAGTGGAAGAATGGTTGCCCCTCGCATCACATACTTGGTGCGGGAGGTAAGGCAAATGGTAACAATATTCTATAGAAAAACCTCCCCTTTTCCTATGGAAATCTCTTTTATTCGGTTTGTGTGGCCATTTTCTCCGCGGTGTTGCCGTGGGGAAAGCGAGAATTCTCGGGCAAATGCGTGACAAATGGGAAAAGTTATGATTAACTTTAAGCGTATCTTTCTGCTTGTATTCATTTTTTCGCTTTAAGTAAGGTGGTGTTATGGCACGGTGGGTGTTGTTTTTGATAGCAGGTGCTCTGCTCTGTGGTTTTACGGTGCACTCTCGCGCCGCCCAATCCACCGCCGATGTGCCGGTCACCAAAGAGTTGCGAGAGGCCGCCCGCGCCAAGGTGTTGGGGAAAGCGGGGAGGACAGTGGTAGGTGAGGAGTACGTCATCGGCCATGGTGATGTCTTGAGTGTTCAGGTTTACGGAGAGGGCGATATGTCGGCCATCGCCACCTCGTCCGGGCCAACCATCGTCAAGACGCAAGGCCAGGAAGACAGCCCGCGACTTCCTGGGGGCGGGGTGCAGGTGCGCATCGACGGACGCATCTCCCTCAAGCATATCGGCGAGGTCGAGGCCGTGGGGTTGACCCTCACCCAACTGGCCGATTACCTCAAGGAACTTTACGCCTCGGTATTTGGCGACCCCAATGTTACCGTGGTCCTGGTGCAGGGTAACAGCCAGCGCTACACGGTCATGGGCAAGGTAGCCAAACCGGGCGTTTATCACATTGATTATCCGATCAACATCGTTCAAGCGGTGGCCCGCTCCGGCGGTTTCGCCGAATGGGCCAAGAGCACCGTCACCCTGGTGCGCAACAGTCCCAAAAACGACAAGAAATTGTTTAAAGGCAATACTCTCGAGTTTGATTATGGCGATTTCCTCGACGGCGAAGAGCTGGAACGAAACGTCCTTCTCGAACCAGGAGACATCATTATTGTCAATTGACGGAGCACAATGGCAACGAACAGTCTCGGTAGAGCGCTTGTTCTTTTTGTGAGCTGCACCACGGCGGCCTCCGCTCTTGCCTTCTCTTCGACAGTGCAGGCCAGGGATGTGAAACTCGGTGGCGGTATTGCCACCGGCTATGAGTTCTATTCCCGCAGCTACGACAACGAGGAACAACAAAAAACGGAGTCGAACTCCTCTTCTCCTCAGGAGGCTCCGGAAAATTCCTCAACAGCCGACGAACGCTACAATCGTTTTCGCATTGCCCCACTTTTAGTGGTGAACAGTGAATCGGCCAGGGATTCCTTCTCCCTGCGCTACAGCCCCAGTCTCCGTTACGATGAGGAAACTGCCGATTACGATGTTAATCAGGATCTCAATGCCAACTTCACCTACTCGCTAACCAGGGATTGGCAATTCAAAGTCAGCGACAGATACGTCCTCGCCGATGAGAACATTGAGGATCAAACTACCAGCGAGCAGCAGCAACAAGCCGGAACCAGCGAACTCTCCGATAACGAGGGCGTACGACAATACTGGAAAAACGATCTCTCCTTTTCCAGCGAATACCGCTATTGGGAGGACAGCTCCTTCTCCCTTGGCTATTCCCTCGGCCACCTCACCCATACCGAAGTCTCCACCGACAGCAGCTACGAGGATTATGTTCGCCATGGCCTCTCTCTGGCCGTCGGCCATCGTTTCGATTCAGAGTGGAAGCTCTCCGCCGACGCCAAGTACTCCCGAGGGCTTTTTGAACCGGCGGAACAAGCGATCACCGAGAGTACCAGAGACCGCGATGATATAGAGGAAGAAGACAACGACCTCCATGAATACCGCGCTTCAACGCAACTTGAGGCGCGCCATTTCGAGCACCACCTGCTGAGCCTTAAATACGGCTTTCTCGGCGTAGACTACGACGACCCGGAACGCAATACCATCACCGTGAATGACCTCACCGCCGGCTGGCAGTGGCAGCTGGCCAAGGATACCAGCGTCTTTCTCGGTGCCGGTCCTTCCTATAACAAGACCGAAGAGCGCGAGGGAAACTGGGGTTACAATGCCAACGCCAGGTTGCGATATGGCCAGGAACGCAGCGTCTTTGAGGCCTCCGCTGCCCACGGTTACGATGTGCAGAATTTTACCGGGACCGACGAGCAGGGCCTGCGCGAATTTTCGCAGGCCCGCCTCGACTACAGCCACATCTTGGTCCAGGATCTCTCGCTGAAGCTCTTCACCTCATACCGATATGAAGATCAGGAAGAGATCACCGAACAGCGGGCGGTAGACACCGGTAACATCGGCACCGCTACCAGCGACCCACAGGATCTAATTTTTGAGACCGATACCTTCAACCGCCAGCGGTTTGGCGCAGGCACCAGCCTTGCCTATAAATTTTCCCGCTGGTACGCCATGAATCTTTCCTACAATTACCTCATTCAGGATTCGGAACAAATCGACGACAGCTATGATGAGCACCGCTTCGTCCTGTCGCTGTCGATGGAGAGGGATGTGTTTCAGTGGTAGGCAAAGGTCTCTGCACTTTGTCCTCTCCTCCTGATATGTCCAAAATTAAAAGGTTGGCATTTGAGTTTGATTTGATACCATATTATATTACTATATACTATAACATGGTGCCAAAGGAGGTGGTGTTATGCAAAAAAACACGAGCGTCACGTTAGGAGCATATTATGAAAAATTTATCGCTGAACAGGTTTCCCAAGGCCATTTCAGCACAGCAAGTGAAACCATAAGGGCGGGGTTACGGCTTTTGGAGGAAAAAGAAGTCAAACTCGCCCTGTTGCGTCGAGCTCTTGCTGAAGGTGAAGAAAGTGGCTCAGCCGATTATTCCCTCAGTGGGTTGATTGATTCGCTTGACAAAGAACGTTTCGTTTAATGGCCCTATTCAGTCTTACTCAGCGGGCTATAGCTGATCTCGTTGACATTGATAGAGGAGGTCTTGAAATGA